>CAZFJD010000146.1:4245-8547 GCA_964518775.1 uncultured Syntrophaceae bacterium | reverse complement strand
GGTGGGGGGGAGGAGAAAGACAATGAAATTAAAAATCTTTTCCATACTTCTTATCTGTCTGGCATTGGCGGTGGGCTGCGCTTCTCCACCCAAGAAGGAGCGGATAAAGTTGCCTTCTGAGGTGGCGGAGCCCACGAAACCTCAGCCCCCTGCCAAGGAAAAACTGGAAGAATTGGTGATTCCGCAAAGGGAGGAGGCCAAGAAGCTTCCGGAGAGGCTCTACTCCTTCTTCGCCAGAGATGCCCATGTCCAGGATGTTCTTCTGGCTTTCTCAAGGGAGAGCGAACTCAATATCGTCATCGATCCTGAGCTGACCGGCAGGGTCACGATCGATTTGAAGCGGGTGACGTTGAGAGAGGCCCTCGATGCCATTCTCTCTCCTCTGGGATGGACCTATCGTATTGATGGAAAATTTGTAAAAATATTAAGACCTCAAATGGAAACACGGCTCTTCACGCTGAATTACATCGCTACCAAACGAAGTGGAAAGAGAGAAATCTATGCCAGTACAGGAGGGGGGTTGCAGACAGGAGTCGCCCCTGGCCAACAGGTCGGCGTTGGTCCTGGGGCCAGAACTGGATATAGTGACCTTGTCAGCGTGGATGAAATGGATCTTTGGAGGGAGATCCAAAAGGGATTAGAAGCAATGATTTTCGGATCGGTCGAAGAGAAAGAGACACCTCCAGAGAAAGATAAAGCAACCTGGTCGAGAGTGGATCCGAGGGGGAAAAAGCTGATCGTTAATAAGTCCACCGGAGTGATCATGGTGAGCGATTATCCTATCAATCTGAATAAGGTCGCCTCCTATCTCGAGACCATCGAAGGCAGCTCCCAGAGACAAGTCTCCATTCAGGCAAAAATTCTGGAGGTCATCCTTTCCGACGAATACAAAGAGGGGATCAACTGGAAGGTGATTCAGGGTCTCCCGCGATCCATCAACTTGGCTTGGGGGCTCACCAATAAAGCAGGAACATCCGGATATCCGGGAGGGACGACCGGTTATATGTCGACAACGACTGAATCCACAGCAGCAACCACTGTTCAGACTCCAGGCACCTTCAAGATTAAACCTTTCGGAGGTGTCCTCGCCGTTGGTGCAGGAGGGACAGAGATCGTCCTGTCAGACATTATGCAGGCCATCTCAGAGCAGGGGGACGTCAAGGTTCTTTCCAGTCCGACCATATCCACGCTCAATAATCAGAAGGCGATTATCCGGGTCGGAAATCAAGATGTCTTCTTCATTACAGGAGCGGTGGCGACACAGACCACTGTGACTCAGACCATTCAGCCCATGACGATCGATGTCGGCATCATCCTGGATGTGACCCCCCAGATCGCTGAAGACGGGACGATCATCATGAACATCCATCCAAGTATCACGGAGAAGACAGGGGAGAAGATCACTCCGGATGGAAAGACGACCTTCCCTCTTCTGAGCGTGAGGGAGACCGATACAACGGTAAAGGTGAGGGATGGTCAGACGATCATCATCGCCGGCCTGATGCAGGAGAAGAAGGAAGAGACTTACATCGGTTTCCCAGGGTTGCAATCGGTTCCACTTTTGGGCGGGTTGTTTCGATACAAGACCGAGAAGAAAAGGAATTCCGAGTTGGTGATTATGATCACCCCTACCCTTCAAGTAGGGAAAAAGGTGGAGGACTTTACAAATAAATAAATGTCTTTAGTCGAGAGGTAAAGGTGAAGATGCCGGTTTCATTTGGGGACGATGAACGTTAAACGATGAACGATGAACAGTGTATTTTCTTTTTTGTTCATTGTCCATTGTCCATCGTTCATTGTACCAAACTGGCTTCCTAACCCTAACCTAAAGACCTTTTTGGGGTAATGAGATGTACGAAGAATTTTACCGTCTGAAGGAGAAACCCTTTGCCTTAACCCCTGATCCTCAGTTTCTCTATCTCGGTGAGGGCCATCGGACAGCCATCGAATCTCTCCTTTACGGGATTCATCAAAGGGAGGGGTTCATGGTCATTGTCGGCGATATCGGAACCGGGAAGACGACGATCTGTCGGGCCTTGTTGGAGAAATTGAACGGAGAGATAAAGGCAGCCTTCATCTTTAACTCTTTTCTCAATGAGGAAGAGCTGTTGGAATCGATTCTCCAGGAGTATGGATTCCCATCCAAGGGGAGGTCAAGGAAAGAGCGGATCGATGCCTTAAACAAGTTACTCATTCACCTTTTGTCTCAAAACAAGAATGCTCTCCTGATCATCGATGAAGCCCAGCATTTATCCACTCCTGTCCTGGAGCAGATCCGGATGCTCTCCAATTTAGAGACGGAAAAGGAGAAGATGCTTCAAATCGTCTTGGTCGGCCAATTAGAATTGGATCAGAAACTCCAATCCCCCAAATTGAAACAGCTCAATCAGCGGGTTGCCATCCGGCATCACCTCCTCCCGCTGACGCGGGCCGAGATGGAGTCCTATATCTACCAACGTCTGCATGTGGCAGGAGATCAGGGGGGCATCACTTTCTCAAGGTCTGCCCTTAATGAAATCTACAAGTTTTCGAAAGGGATTCCCAGATTGATTAACCTCCTTTGCGACCGATCCCTGTTAGGTGGCTTTGTCCAACAGACTCACCATATCGACAAGGGAATCGTTAAGAAAGCAAAGAAGAGCCTTTTAGGGAAGGAAATAAGCGGTGCGTTCTCTCATTCCTGGATTCTGCGGCCTCTGACCGCTTTACGCATTGCCTTGTTCACCATCCTTTTTGTCCTGTTTGCAGGCATGATATTATTGAGGCAAGGCCATGACCCCCATTTTCAAAGATCAAAGAGTCGGGTTGACCAGGGGATCCACGAGGCCTATTTCCAGATTTCTGAGAAAACCAACCAACCTGGCCTAACGATACCAGTGAATAAGGAGAGACTCCAAAGTTCTCCAGGAGAAGAGAGTTTACGAGGAGCGTCGATGGAGGGTCAAGATGAGCCTGATTCTTGATGCCCTGAAAAAGGCTCAACAGATTCGCTTGAAAGGATCGAAAGAGGCACCACTTCCCACACCCTCATATCCTGCGACCAAGAAGGGTTCAAAGAGTTTTGGGAAACGATGGATGGTCATTGGTGTAGGCCTGGCCAGCCTCGTCGCCTTTACACTCATTTTTTTGAGGTTCACCTCCCCGCCCTCTCCGTCTATACCAAGCCGAACAGCGGCTCGCATAGAGAAGAAACCTCCTGTGCTACCAGAAAAGAGAAAACCTCAAGACCCTGCAAAGGACATCCTGAGCTCGCCGAAGGACGTCCTGAGGCCTGAGTTTATCGATGCGCCCAAAGAAGTCATGAGCCCGCCGAAGGATAAGGAGCCCGCAGAGGGGCTCCCCTACGTAGGGGCGGCCCTCAGCGGCCGCCCTCTTGAGTCTATCGAAAGGCCGAAACAGGAGAAGCCGAAAGTGGATGTCCCCGCTCCTTCTCTTCCTCGGGCCGTCTCTCCACCTTCCACTGCTTCTCTGAAAGAAAAGGTCTCCGCTAAATCGATCGAAGTCAAGCGAGAGGGGGAAAAGGATCGTCCTTTTTCCTCAGAGATTCTCAACCATTTTAACTTGGGTGTCCAACTCCATAACCAAGGCGAATTTTCAAAAGCAATTCAAGCCTACCAGAAGGTCATAAAGCTCGATCCCACTTATATCGAGGCTTATAACAATCTGGGGATTATCTACCAGGAGATAGGTGATTTTGGCAGGGCCCTTGGAGCCTACCAGAAATCGATCGAAATCAACCCCCAATATGAGAAAGGTCATAATAACATGGGGATCCTCCTCTATCTCAAGGGTCGTCATGAAGAAGCCCTGGAGGCTTTTCAAAAGGCCCTTGCCATCAATGCCAATAACATCGAGAGCCATATCAACCTCGGGGTGATCTTTAAGAAACAGGGCCAACCGGATAAGGCCATTGAATCTTACCAGAAGGCATTGGACATCAATCCCCTTCACACAGAAATCCATTACAATATCGCGCTGCTGTATGAGCAATTGGGGAATGTGGAAATGGCAATCGATCATTATCAACAATTTATCAAACTTTCTTCCCCATTCCATTCGGATTTGGTTTCGAAAGTACAGAGACATTTGAATGATCTTGTCAGGGCAAGAAAGGGTATGCGAAGGTAGATGGGCTAAATTTCCCAATTACCAAATTACAATAACCAGACATAGTTTTGAGTCCAGCATTAAAATTGAAGAATTTGCGATAAATGGTCATCAGAATAAAAATGGTGTAGGGGAGTCTCGCTGCGGACTCCCCATGAATCTTATGAAAAATCACCATCAGCGCAAAACTATTCG
>CAZFJD010000146.1:0-4235 GCA_964518775.1 uncultured Syntrophaceae bacterium | reverse complement strand
AAATAGATCACTTTATCAAGAGAGAAATCAATTCTTCTCTATTACCATTTGCGCTTTTAATAAAATAGCTTTATTGAATGAATTCAGGGAATTGATATTTGAATCTGTTATTGAAGGACATCTGAGTACGAAATCTGATTTAGCGGCAGTTTGTGTCATGCCAGATCATGTCCATCTTTTATTAGCACCCACTCTGGAAAATCTTGTTGACCTCGTCGGTAAGTGGAAAAGTTATTCAACTCATCTCATGAGAGGAAAAGGCGTTACCGGAAAAGTATGGCAGAGAAGTTTCTTTGACCATGCCGTTCGGAAAGATGAAGATTTGGTAAAAGTTGCAGAATATATTGTTTGCAATCCAGTAAGAAAAGGGCTTGTACAGGATTGGCGGCATTATCCCTATTCTTGGCATAAATGGATATAGAATGGTCGGCCACAGAGGGCCGCCCCTACGGCTATTTTATTTCATTCATTGGTCATTGGAGTTTATCTAGTGTTTGGTTATTGGTAATTGGTGTTTGGAGGTCATATGCCTGAAGAGAAGAAAAGCTTTGGTGACTTTCTGGTTGGGCTTAAGATTATCACTCCTGACCAACTAAGAAAAGCCCTACAAGAACAGAAACGGGCTGGAGAGAGGATCGAACAGACCCTCGTCCGTCTGGGGTATGTCTCAGAGGAACTGATCCTTCAAATCCTTGCCGACTACTTCGATCTCCCCTTTGTCGATCTGGATAGCTATCTCATTGATGAGAAGGTAGCCAAAATGATTCCAGAGGAGATGGCTCGGCGTCACACACTGATCCCTCTCTTTAAAATAGGAGAGACATTGACCGTGGCAGTAACCAATCCTCTCAATCTCCATGCATTGGATGAGGTGAGGAACAAGGTGAAGACCGATGTGGAGATAGCGATCAGCACTGAAACGAAGATTAAGAAGGCCATTGACCAGCACTACGGTGCGGCTTCTACGATCATTGAGAGCACCCTCCAACATTTTTTAAGGGGAGGTGGAGGGGCACCATCCCCGGGACCCACAGATTATAGAAAAACTCATGACCTTGTTGTTAAAGAACTTCAACCAGGAATGATAGAAGATGGTCCGGCTGCGCGAATGTTTGACCTCATCATGATCCAAGCGATTCGAGACCGTGCCAGCGACATTCACCTCGAGCCAGATGAGGTAGCCGTACGTGTCAGGTTCAGGATCGACGGTTTTTTATATGAGACCCTCACTCTTCCCAAGCAAATCCATCCGTCGATTACTTCGAGGATCAAGATTTTAGCAGAGATGGATATCGCCGAGACGAGGCTCCCCCAGGATGGGAACTTTAATGTCAAAATGGAGAGGAGAGGCTTTGAGATCCGAGTTTCGACCTTCCCCACCATCTATGGTGAGAACGTCGTCCTTCGAATCCTCGACCAGACGAGCCCACTCTTCAAGTTAGAAGACCTGGGTTTCTCTGAGGAGATGCTCAATCTTTGTAAACAGTTGATCCGAAGACCCAATGGGATCGTCCTGGTCACAGGTCCCACGGGAAGCGGGAAAACAACGACTCTCTATGCTTTCCTAAATCTCATTAATTCGAAGGACAAGAACATTATTACCATTGAAGACCCTGTGGAATACCGGTTGCCTCTGATCAGGCAGACCCAGATCAATCCCAAAGCAGGAGTCACCTTTGCAGCGGGACTAAGATCTATTCTCCGACAGGATCCCGATGTCATTATGATCGGAGAGATCAGGGATCGGGAGACTTCAGAGATCGCGCACCAAGCTGCCCTGACAGGCCACCTGGTTTTAAGCACGTTGCATACGAATGATGCGCCGGAGGCTATTACCCGGTTGATGGATATTGGCGTAGAACCCTACCTCATCTCCTCGTCCGTCATTGGAGTCCTGGCTCAACGGCTGGTTCGAACGATCTGCCCCCAGTGTAAGACTTCCTATCAGGAGGACCCGAGTACATTGAGTGAACTGGGCGATGAGGTTCTGAAATCAAAGGAGCCCTTAAGCCTCTATCGAGGAAAGGGTTGCAAAAATTGTAAACAGTCAGGATACTGGGGAAGGACTGGGATTTTTGAGCTGCTCTCCGTTAACGAAAAGATTAAACATCTGATTTCCGAAAAGGCCTCGACTCAGGTGATTCGAGAGACTGCAAAAAAAACAATCGGAATGGTCTCTCTGAGGGAGGATGGGCTCCAAAAGGTACTCAAAGGGGTTACGACACTCGACGAAGTGGATCGAGTCAGTTACTAATGTTGGGAGCCCGCGGAGGGGCTCCCCTACACCAAACTTATTTTGTAGGGGCGACCCTCCGTGGCCGCCCGATAAAATAAACCACAATTCCTGCCAAGGTTAAGAGACTTAAAAGACTTCCGATTTTGAAGCTTATGGGATCATAAATAAATTTAACCCCATACTCTCCAGCTTCTAAGGAAATGCCCCGAAAGTTGTAATTGGCCCTCAAAATCTTTCGTTCTTTCCCATCTACCCCGATAGATAACTTTTTGTCAACAGGGTTTCCCTGATGATATGAATCGTATCTAACCGGGGAAACGAAAGCCTTCCACCCGGGATAATACGTGTCACTTAAAACCAGTAAGACATTTTCTTTTGCTCTCACCAGGAGACGCTGCTCGTTATTCCTCTCCAAAATCAACTCAACCTTATTTGGGAGCCCACGGAGAGGCTCCCCTACAGCAATTTTATTTTGTAGGGGCGGCCCCCTGTGGCCGCCCATTCCTATTTCCCATTTCGGTTCTTCTTCCAGAAACACTTCCTGACCAGGATGAAACTCTTTGGTAAGCATCCTTGAGAGAATTGCATGATCCTGTAGGACTTCAAACTTCTTCAAGAGCCATGCTCTTGGAAAAGGGTTACGAGTTTTGTATAACTTGACGGTATCTTCTTTGATGAGATCTTCTTCTTTACCCTGGAGACCCTCAAACCTCGAATAGATAAGTTCAAAACGGGGGTCATCTCCCAATGGGGTCACTGAGATAATATATTTCACCCCGTAGAGGTCAACAAGGTTGGTTGTCGAAATCGATGGGGTATTGATAAATGCCTTATAAAGATCATCCACCCTTTTTAACCGGATCACATCAATCCCCCAGATGTCATGAAAGTGGTAAAGCAGATTAAATGATGGCAAATGTTTTTCCTTAAATACATCAAGAGGAGAGGCATCTGCAATTAAAATAGGAGTATCTAACGAGATGGTTCTCGCAGTTGAAAATATCCTGAACTGTCCTTCATCCGAGGAAATCGTTTCTAAAATCTTGGTCTTTTTGAAATATTCGGAAGTCTTTTCTTTTCCATAAAAACCCATATTTCCGAAGAGGTCTGCTGTAAGAAAAAAGATCAACAATACTTTTGCCCAAGCTTTCCATTTCACTTCGTAACCGACTCTCAACAAAAGAAAGAAAAGGGTCAAATAAAAGAGAAATCTTTTTGCATGATGGAGGTTAATCGGCAGGTAATTAAAATCCGGGAAATCGACTCCCTTCAGCTTAAGAAATTGTTCCACTCCTTTATGGTTGATAACCAAAAATAGAAGAAAAAGGCCAGCGACGAGAGAGAAGATAATAAGACCATTTCTGATTTTTTTCTTTGCTACCTCCTTTGAAAATTCTATCAATCTCTGAAACCCAAGACCTGCTGTGATGGAGAGAACGATGATAAAGATGTAGAGAAATTTTACCGGATAACGGATCCCATTAAAGAACGGCACATACGTAAATACAAACGGGTATAAGGGATTATATTGTCCAAGAGATAAGAAGAGTGAAAAGATGATGAGAGAGAGGAAAAACGTCCGTTCTCTCCCAAAACCCCTCTCACCATCCCTCCCACCAGATATTGGAGGGGCGGCCCTCTGTGGCCGCCCAATTTGATGGAGCCCACAGAGGGGCTCCCCTACATGCTTACCGAAAATGAAGAAAATTAGGCTTAGAATAAATGGCAGTCCGCCTGTATAGAGGGTTTTGAACCAGCATTGGTTGATCCAATACTTTTTCATATCCAAGAAATATCCGTAGGCATCTGGTAAAAAGAAGAGGAGGATGTCCTTCGGCGCAAAGCTCCAAACCGTTGCCTCATGATAAAGAATCCCTTGCCCCCTGATGGAATGATGGAATAATTCAAGAAAAGGAATAAGCTGAACCGAAGAAAGCAGTAAAAATGTGACGGAGATGATCGAGAGGCTTTTCAGTCTTGTTAAAATAGCCCTTAATCC
>CAZFJD010000145.1:0-8580 GCA_964518775.1 uncultured Syntrophaceae bacterium | reverse complement strand
CAAACCATCCTACACCATCCGGGTGTTGCAGCGCTTTCATATAGTCAATGACAATAATATCTTAATATTGTTTGTCATTGCGAACGAACCAAAGCAATCTCTTATTTTGGATGCTACCGTTATACTTTGTATTTTTCTTTTAATATCTGCGAGATCTCTCGCAAAAAGGCAAACGCCTTTTCTACAACCTTCTCCTCAATATTTGGGATCTCGCATATCCCACCTGCCTCAGTGGCCATATCCCGAAGGCAACATCTTGCTGGTGCGATTAAGGCCTGCTCAGCAATTTGTGTCAAAGAGAGGCCTGTGTTATCCGAAATTACCTGCCAGTAATCCGAAAGGATGGAGGCCAGCCTTTCGGGTGTCTGCGTCGAGAGGATGGACGAATCCGTAGGGACAATACCCCAAGAGATCACGCCACCCTTTTTGAGAAACTCAGCAGCACTCCCGGTATATTCCTTTGGCATGAACCCAATTTGGAAGGCATCGAAAGAGAGGATTTCGATCCCCAATTCTAATAGATAGGGCAAGTTCACATCGGCACAGAGGTGTAAGCCTTTCGGTCCTTCGACACTTTGCATAAAACCGTAGTAGTCTTCCTTAGCCTGCTGGTCATTATATCCTGAAAGACCGCTGAAGACATAGCCCAAACCTGGCTCATCAACCCAGACGAAGGCGTTTTCGTTTCGCGTCTTCAGCTCCTGATATTGGACATTGACCTTCTTCTGGATAAAATCGAATAAAATGGATTTCACCTCATCGTTGTAGATGATGGGTTTGAAATTTTCATCCAATACCTTGAAACCAAAGCTGACAGGGCCAGTGATTTGACCTCTGATGGCCTTATAATCCTGGAGGTCCCTTGAAAGAAATCTTTTGAAGACCTTCGAATATTCTGTGGTGAGAGCATAAGTCTCTTGGTGCTCCATCTTGACAAAGTAGTCTTCCAAGTCCTCCCCGAATCTTGCGGTATTGAAGATGAGCCTTCCCTTCTCAAAATCGATCGCTATTCCTGGGAAGTTCTCCGATGTCTGAATGTACATATCCTCATACAGGCTTACGTTGGGAAGTTGCGGCCAAAAAGGAATATCTAAGCCCAACACAAGCTCAAGGGCCTGGTCAACATCCTGATGGGGCATGATGCCCATCGCTGTGGTACTGCATCTGGCTTCAAAAATCATATCAGAAGTCTCAAAGTGAGGATATGTTACCTGTCAGTTGCCTAAATTTCGCGGACAGATAGGTTTTCAAAGCCCTAAAATGCGGTTTTTTTACAATGTCAAGTTTTAGTCAGATTGACTAACTTCCAAACCAAGGTCTCAGTTAGGACACAGATATCCTCACTTGCAAGATAGCCGGTAATGTTTCCGTCAAATAAGATGTTGCCACCATGGGGAACTTCATCATCTCCCTGCCAGATGATGATGAAGATCCGCACCATTGGGAAGGCATCGATTCTCACGGACACATCGCCATAATCTGACCTCTGTCCGCGCAATTTTTTGGAAACTTCGACAAGGGATTGGGGTTTATCACCGAAGCAATTTAGAATCGGGTCTAAATTTCTTCTTACAAATACAGGACAGTAAAATTTTCCTCCCTCTATTTGTCCATAGGTGATCAACTTATTCGTGAAAGGTGCACCGGTGGCCTTTGTCAAATAATGGAGGATCAATATCCTGTCCTTGATGGGAATCTTCTCATCCTCATCCTTCAGGCAGATTTTGACATCGGGAAGGGTGATCAGGTAAGGACGGCTCAGGTAATCGATGGTAATTCTATTCCAATCTACATAGTGGGCGCCGCTCTTCCTGCATATTTCCTGAAGATCCATGCTCGCGAGCTTTTTGCAACCAAGTTCATAAGCGAGTTCAAAGCCCTCTTCAGAGATATTAGGATACAAGTCCATACCCCGCCTCCCGCAATATCTTTTTCACTGACATCGAGGAGGGAGAATCTTCAGGAATTTTGAATAGGGATTCACCTTTGAGGTTGCATTCCCTCACGCGTGGATCATACTCAACCCTTCCGAGGTATCTCTCCCCAGTCCTTAGCAAAAAGGCTTCAATCTCGTCCGTGAATCGGTAGTTGCCTACGAGGTAAAAGTTCTTATAGTCTATTTTAACACCCTTTGCCACAAATTTAATCCGATCGATATGTTTGGCAGATTTCTCAGAGGGATCCAGCATCACAAAAAGATCGTCAATGTCCGGAGTGACTTTTCGATTGAGATGCTCCAAACCGGCAGGGGAATCCACGATGATCATCTCATAATGGTTCTCAATTTGAGCAATGGCATCCTTAATCATCTCGTCCGGCAAACAGTAACAACCGGGAGTGAACTTCGTCCCAAGGGTCATGAGATCGAACTTCTTATCTCTGTGGAGGATCTCTCCGTCCTTTGTCATCCGTCTCAATAAATCTGGACTGTCTTCCTTCCCCTTACTCTCCTTCCCTTTCGCGATAATCTTGGAGAGCGCATCGGAGATGGTCAATTTACCTTCTTTATCCAAATCGACCCCGAGCATCTTCGCCAAGCTCCCGTCCGGATCGAGATCGATTAGGAGAAGGGATTTGGGATCGATGAATCTCGCAAATAGGGTGACAAAGGTTGATTTCCCTGTCCCACCCCTTCCGGTCACAACGATGATTTTCCCCATCTTTATATCACCCTCGCCTTTTCTAAAATTTTTCTCACAGAAAGACATGCTGGGGAATCCTCGGGCAGTTTGTGCAGGGACTCCCCTTTCAGATTATATTGTTCAACGCCCTTATCATACTCGATTTTCCCCAAATAGGTTTCACCCGCATCCTTAAAATAGTTCTCCGCCTCTTCATCGAAAAGGTAATTTGCAACGATATAGAAGTGCCCATACGTCATCCCTACCTCTTTTAAAATGGCCTTCACCTTCTTGATATGATGGAGTGACTTGTCAGAGGGATCGAGGATCACAAAAAGGTCATCGACCTCGGAGACGATATTGCGGTTTAGGTGTTCCAGACCCGCTGGAGAATCGATCACGACATTCGCATAATTCTTGGCCAGTTGAGAGATGGTTTTTCTCAACAGATGATCAGGGTAGCAATAACAACCCTCCAAGTCCTTCGTCCCGAGGGTCATGAGATCAACCCTTTTTCCTTCATAGACACAATCGCCCCAGATCATTCCCTTAAACCGATCCTCCACCGGCGTTAAAGGACTTCCACCGCCCTTTCTCTCGCTCACCGCATCATAAAGGGCCTCCACGATGGTCCTTTTCCCTTCCTTATGAAAATCGATTCCCAACATATCGGCCAAGCTCAGGTCAGGGTCGAGGTCAATCAGTAAGGACGGGGGCTTAAGGTATCGACTCATTAAAGCGACAAAAGTTGACTTTCCAGCTCCGCCTCGGCCCGTGGAAACGATCTTCCTCGCCATTCTATCTACCTCCTTCAATGATCAGTCCCTTATCGGTTGGCGTCCGGGGCAATTGGCTAATGGGCGAGACCTTGATCACGGCACGATATTCAGGAGGGCAGACTTCACGACAAGTTCCACATTTTGAGCACTTCTCCTGATCGATTACCTTTACCTCTCCCTCTCCCTTTCCGCCTTTGATCGCCTCGGTCGGGCATACAAGTACACAGTGTTCACAGGCTCGATCACATTTATCAGGGAGGATATAGTAGGCGATGAGATCCTTGCAAACCAGGGCTGGGCAACGCTTCTCCAAAATGTGGGCCCTGTATTCCTCCCCAAAGTAACGCATCGTCGTGAGGATTGGGTTGGGAGCGGATCGGCCGAGGCCGCAAAGGGATCCCATCTTCACATCCTGAGCCAATTCCTCGAGAAGTTCAAGGTCTTCGATGTTCGCTTTGCCGGTAGAGATGTCTTCGAGGAGGCTGAGGAGTTGCAGCGTGCCAATTCGACACATGGTGCATTTTCCACAGGATTCCTTTGTCGTAAACTCGAGAAAGAACCGTGCCGTATCCACAGCACAATCATCCTCATCCATAAAGATCATACCGCCCGAGCCCATCATCGAACCAGCTTCGCGAAGGGAATCGAAATCGATGGGGATATCGAGCAGGCTCTCAGGAATACAGCCACCGGAAGGACCGCCAATCTGAACGCCTTTAAATCGCCTCCCATTACGGATGCCACCCGCAATCTCGTAAACGATCCTTCTCAGCGTTGTCCCCATGGCAACCTCGGTCAGACCAGGACATTGGACCTTCCCCGCAAGGGCAAATACTGCAGTGCCTTTGCTATTTTCTGTTCCAATGGAGGCAAACCGATCTGTTCCGTGCTCGACGATCAGAGGGATATAGGAGAGGGTCTTGACATTATTGAGAAGGGTAGGCCGACCCCATAAACCGACCTCAGTAAGGCGGGGAGGTCTAACCCTCGGTTCACTCCTTCTTCCCTCCATGGCTGCCACCAATGCTGTTGCTTCCCCAGAGACAAAGGCCCCGGCTCCTTCCGCAATCTCAATTTGAAAGCCGAAGCCACTGTTCAGGATATCCTCTCCTAAGACCCCTATTTCCTCTGCCTGTCTCAACGCAGTCTTTACACGTTCAATAGCTAAAGGATATTCGGCACGAACATAAATATAACCCTTCTGGGCACCCACTGCATAACCGGCGATGATCATGCCTTCGATCACTTCTTGGGGGTCGCTCTCCAGAATGATCCTGTCCATAAAGGCACCAGGATCTCCCTCGTCTGCATTACAGATGACATACTTTGTGATCCCGTCAGCCTTACGGCATCGCTCCCATTTAAGCCCTGTTGGAAATCCCGCGCCACCCCTCCCTCGAAGGCCTGACTTTTTCACCTCTTCGATGATCTCATTGGGAGGAATCCTCAGGGCTTTCTCTAATGCAGCGTAACCGCCCTTGGCAATATAGTGATGGATATCTTCCGGGTCGATAGATCCACAGTGGCCTAAGATGAGACGAAGTTCATGTTCAAATCGTTCAAGTTCTGGGATGTAGGGTACTTCTCTTTCGTCTGTCTCGAGAGTACCCAAAGCAAGCTCAAGACATGGATCGTCACCTGCGATATAGCCTTCGACAAGACGAGAGACTAACTCTGGGGTGATGTTGTGATAGGCGATACGGAACGATTCAGGTTTGGATAGGACGACCAGGGGCTCGGCGTAGCAGAGTCCGATGCATCCTACCTGGATAATGGGAGCATCAATGCTTCGTCGGGCCAATTCATTTTTAAAGGCATGGATGATCTCTAAGGCACCGGCTGCTCTACCACAGGTCGCAGCCCCAACAAGTATATGGACTCTACCCTTTAAAGCCTCCCACTGAGATTTAGCCCTTTTCTTAATCTCCTCAAATCTCAATCTTCCCCTTTGCCCCGTTAGAAAACCCTATCCTTTCTCACGGGGTTTGCTTTCCTGTCGATATGGGATTAAAGATTCCTCCACCTTAAAGGGTGACATTTTGGGATAGATCTTCTCCTTGATCACAACTACGGGAGCAAGCATACAACAACCGACGCAGGCGACCCTCTCAAGGCTGAAGCTCCTATCGGTTGCGGTCTCTCCCACTTTGATCTGAAGCTCGCGCTCCAGAGCTCCCAAAACTAAGCTCCCTCCTGCCAAATGGCAGGCAGTCCCCATGCAAACCTTAACGTGATTCTTCCCCAGAGGAGTTAATCGAAACTGGTTATAAAAAGTCGCAACGCCCCAGACATCGATGGGCTTCATCCCCAAAACGTGAGCCACCTTCTCCATTGCTTCTTTCGGAAGAAATCCCAAACACTTCTGGGTCTCAAGCAGAATGGGGATTAGGCCATTCTTCTCGTTCCGGTTTTTTTCCAGTATCCTCGAGAGTTCCTCCGTAGAGAGTTCTTCTCCTTTCTCCATCATCCTTTTAATGTCTTAACATATTCTGGTAGGAATGCTCCAATCCCCGCGGCCTCTCTTGGACCAACCACCACTTCCCAGCCAGGTAAGGCATCCTCCAACTCACCCTTAATTCTTGCCACCCTTCCTGGGAGCACGATCTTTTTGTTTTTGACCTTACTTTCAATACCCGATTTTTTCACCATTGCCCCTACGGAGTCACCAGTAAACTTGCCTGCTGCCCAACCCGTCAGGACACCGAGTCCTTCCGTATCCTTGACACATAGAAACGAAGGGACTTTGGTGGCCTCGATCGCTGAGGAGACGATGAAATAAGTAAGCGCCCAGTTCGAAGTGATGAGGACCGGAGCATTCGCATCTGGCTCTCCTATTTCATAATATTTCTCTTCTACCGCCATGGGGAAACGAGGATCGGTATAGATATTAAGACGCTGCACCAAGAGGGGGAGAAGGGAAAACTGATCGAAATTCGAGAGGACAATAACGGCGGCAAATTTGTTTACGAAAACAGAAGCGGCCAGGATCTCCTTGATGCCATCTTTGGCCATGAAGCACGGAAGGGCGATCGTCGGGTAGCCCAGGGGTCGAAAGCCTTGTTTCAGTGCTGCCCTGCGGATGAACATCTGGTCTTTTATTGCATCCACCAGGTTCTTAGATCCTGGATCTAAAACGGCCTCATCCACTTTCGCATCCTTCAATTTGGTCGTGAGTGGAACAAGCTCCTCAACGCTTCCTGCCCGAACCCCGAGAGGAGTTGGTTTTTCCTTAATTCTTGGGATGGCCTGATCGATATTCTCCTTTGTGATCGGGTAGAGCAGGGGTCTTTTGTCAGCACAGAGTTCACGAGCAGAGAATAAGGCATCCAAATCCTGTGAGATGAGAATCATCCCGAGGTTTGTGGAGTCGGAAACCTTTTTGACCAATGCGAGGAATTTGTTTTTATCGCCCGATTCAAATTGAAGGGCGAGAAGCTCTGCCCTAAGGCTTAGACCCACCCATGGAAATTGAAGCTCCTTTATCTTTCTTATCTTCTCCTCAACTTTCGTTTCGCTTTCTTTATCTGAAATGAGGATGGCGATACCGGGTGGGTGGACATAGGTTTTTTCATGCCGATAGATGACCTCTTCATTCCCAACTTGCACCTTATAATCCCCTGTGCCGATGGTGACAAGTTTGATGGCTGGTGCTAATAAATCTTCGAGCTTGACCTTCACCTCTGCAGTGAGGTAGATACATTTGTCGACTGTCGCTCCTCCTGTTGCCAGTTTCATCGCGAAAGCAAAGCAGGTAGGAAAGCCACAATCCTTGCATGGTTTTCTGCCAGGAAGCATCTTTACAATTTCAGACCCTGAGATCGGCATAGCACACCTCCTATGATTTTACCGGAATTTCCACCTCACCCTTTAACCAGGGGTGTTCTACCTTTTCCAAAAATGCAGTCAGTTCATCGGGGTTCTTGGCATCGTCCTCTGTGGCAATCTTAGCGTATAGCCCCTTTGCTTCGAGGACATCTTTATATCTCTCTTTTATCTCTCTGGGCATCCAGACGATCCTTGCCAAACCACCATCCGCCTGGATAAATTTGGCAGATCGGATTTGCTCCAGACCGGTTCCGAGCCTACCTTCGATTTGTTTTCCTCCAGAGGTCTCCCCAGCCATGCGGGAGAAGGTAGTCCCAATGACCGTCTCCCCTTTGTACTCTCTGTTCACGATACCAAAGGCATCTACTTCAGGGATGTAGAAGACGATCGCCTGGAAACAACCGCATGAGGTGTGGGGATGCTCAAAGGCACTGTAAAGATAAACTCGATCATAGGTCCCTAAGGATTTTTCTTGGACGACTTTGTTGACTCCCTCATATTCACCCTTGGCAGGATCGATCTGTTCTCCTTTCGGTATGGCGAAAATAGGACCTTCGGGGTCGATTTTAGCTGCCGCTCTACCATCAAACCAGTTGATGGCGCCACAGTTTGCAATCCTGTTTGGAGCGATGATGGAGCAGTGGGTTGGGGCAAAGCTCTGGCATAGGACACACCCATAGAATGTATCGACATCCTCATCCCTAATCTGTCTTGCCCTTTCATCTCTGGCCTCATATCTCTTTAAAGCCTCCGGCAAGAGTTCTTCTATTTTTTTAGGATCCGTCACGATGGTGGTCTGGATCTTTTCAATGATCGGCATCTCTGAGGTGAAGAGGAAATTAAAGATTTCACCCAATTCTTTTAAAGAGGCAAACCCTTTTTTATAGCAATCTTTGCTCATCCTGATCCACATATCCTGCCTTTGATTCATGTGATACCAACCCTGAATAAAATTGGTATACATGTGGATCTTTCTTTCAATGATGGACTCCGCATCCTTATCCAATTCAGATCCAGCGACATCGATTAAAAGGGCGATGGGATAAGTCCCCCCTTTATCCGTATCAGGGTTATAGGGTTCTAATTGGTTTAAGTCAGGACCGATGATTTCAACCTTTTCATTTTCGATCTCTTCCGGACTCTTCACGGTGGCGAGTTCAAATTTTTGCGCTACCTTAGGTCCTCCGAATTCTATAAAAAGATTCTCTTTCCTTATGACTTCACCTTCATATTGCGGTCCGAGGTCAGCATGAAACTCCATCTCTACTCTCCTTTCTTTAGATTATCTATTAAACTTTCCAAGAAATTCTTCCATTGTTCATCTTTCCTGAGATTGGGAAGGGAAAAATCGGCAT
>CAZFJD010000144.1:0-8654 GCA_964518775.1 uncultured Syntrophaceae bacterium | reverse complement strand
TTGAGGGCCGCGGTCATCCCAGCCACTCCTCCTCCGATGACCAATCCTTTCTGGACCACTGAAACTGCCAGTTCACCGAGAGGTTGGATCAGCCGAGCATTGGCTACGGCCATACGGACGAGATCCTTTGCTTTACTGGTTGCTTCTCCCTTCTGGCGCATGTGGACCCAAGAACATTGATCACGAATATTGGCCATTTCAAAAAGGTATTTATTCAATCCTCCTTCCCGAACCGTTTCTCGGAACATCGGTTCATGGGTTCGCGGAGAACAGGAGGCGACGATGATGCGGTTCAGATGGTGCTCCTGGATCGAATTCTTAATCTTCTCCTGGGTATCCGTAGAGCAGGTATAAAGGTTTTCATCGACATGGACAACATTTTTCAATGTTCGGGCATATTCCTTAACTGCAGGTACGTTGACCACTCCTCCAATGTTGATGCCGCAATGGCAGACAAAGACTCCGATTCGGGGCTTCTCGGCAGCCACATCGGATTCAACAGGGTACTCCTTTTTGGTCGTCATCGTCCCTCTCGACGAAGCAATCCTCACGGTGGCATCGGCCACTGCACCGCTGGCCTGAGTTACAGTTTCCGGGATATCTTTTGGCCCTTGAAATGCGCCGCACACATAGATACCCGGCATAGAGGTTGAAGTGGGTTCAAAAGGTTTCGTCTTGCAGAATCCGTAATGATCCAGTTCTACGCCCATCCGCTTTGCCATCTCAATGGTCCCTTTGGATGGGACCATGCCAACGGAGAGGACCACCAATTCAAACTCCTCCTCCACAAAGTTTCCATCCTCGTTCAGGTAGGTGAGAAGGAGATTTTTTGTTTTGAACTGTTCTCTCACTTTGGAGACCATGCACTTGATGAACCGAACCCCATACTCCGACTTAGCCCTCTCATAATAAGCATCGAATCCCTTCCCATAGGCCCGAACATCCATATAGAAAATGGTAGGCTTTACAAAGTGCACATGCTCTTTGGCAATGATGGCTTCTTTCGCAGCATACATGCAGCAGATGGAGGAGCAGTAATCATTCCCACAATTCGAATCCCGGGAACCGACACACTGGATGAAGGCGATTCTTTCTGGGATCGTTCCATCCGAGGGACGGAGAAGATGGCCCCGGTGGGGTCCGGTTGCACTCAGGAGTCTTTCAAATTCAATACTCGATACCACATTGGGAAAGACACCATAACCGAATTCCTGCCGAAGACGGGCATCGAAGACCTCATAGCCTGGGGAGAGAATGATGGATCCGACATCGATCTTTTCAACCATCTGTTGATCCCCATAATTGACCGCCTTTGCCAGACAGACCCTTTCACACAGCCCACATCCAATGCATTGTTCCCGGTCGATCAGAAAGACTTTAGGTATGGCCTGGGGATATTTGATATAGATGGCAGTTCTTTTACTCAATCTTTCATTATATGAGTCGATAGCGCTGACCGGGCAGTGTTTGGCACATTCGCCGCAACCCGTACATTTAGCGATGCGGATATATCTGGGTTTTTTTGTGAGGGTTACACTGAATCGGCCAGGTCCACCTTCGATTCCCTCAACCTCTGCATTTGAGATGATACGAATGTTGAGGTGTCTCCCGGTCTCTACCAACTTCGGAGACATGATGCACATGGAACAGTCGTTCGTCGGAAAGGTCTTATCGAGTTGGGCCATCACCCCACCGATTGTGGGAGAATTGTCAACCAGATAGACATAAAACCCGGACTCGGCCAGGTCTAAGGATGCCTGCATTCCACCGATTCCCCCTCCAACCACCATCACTGCTCCTATGGGCTGATCTTTTTTTATCTCATCCATCTTTGTGCCGCTTCTTCCTAAAAAGGATTCAAGGATTCGAGGGTTCATGGGTTCGAGGTTTAGTATCTTCACTTGAACCCTTGAATCCTGGGCCCCTTGAACCCTATATATTCCGAACGTACTTTGGGATCTTCCCTTCCTCCGATGGGTCGAATCCTATTTTCCCTTCTCCAACTAATGAAACCAGATAAGAAAGGGTATCCCTCAATTTCAGATTCAATGTCTGGCTGATCTCCGTTGCAGCCAAGGGTTTGGTTTCGACTAATTGGATGATCCGATTTTTGATCAACTCATCCCGAATCGTTCCTTCGATCAATTCCTCCAGTCTTTCTTTTGAAAGATATTCTCCATAAACATTCTCCTTCTCCATAAGTTCAGGACCCTTACCCACCATCCAACGGATCTTCTCTCCCTCGAGAGAAGCCCTGACTGCCTGAAGCTTCTCCCTCATCTCGCCGTTAAGGGGAAAAGGACCGAGAATACGAATCTTCTCGATGAATTGGCAAACGACCTGGGAGAAACGTTCGCCTTCACCTGCGGAGACCCAGTCCAGAAGGAGCCTTTCCGATTCAATCCCTGCCATCTTCAGTAGCTTTCGGGTGAGGTTCATCTTTCGTTCAGCCTGAATATTGCCGGTTAAATAGTGGCAGTCTCCTGGGTGGCATCCTAAAACCATCACCCCATCATATCCGGCAAGGAAGGCCTTCGGAATAAAAATTGGGTCAACCCTTCCAGAACACATCACTCGAATCACACGAGTATTGGGCGGATACTGAAATCTGGAAATGCCTGCCAGATCCGCACCCGCATAAGCACACCAGTTACACAGAAACGATAAAATCTTTGGTTCGAAAGCCATTTTATTTACCCTTAAGTTCAAATGACAAATTCCAAATGTCAAATGAATGACAAATGTCTAAATTTCAGAATGCTCCTGTTTGAACTTTGCAATTTGAGCTTCATTTGAACTTTGAACTTTGACATTTGACATTGCTTTATTTTTTATTAGGCTGCTTCTTTTTCCTTAACAGGAAGAAGGGCCTCGATTTGGGCAGTCAGCTGTTCATCGGAGAAATGGTACACGGTCACAGCCTTTTGGGGGCAACTGGCGCTGCAGACCCCGCATCCCTTGCAAGAAGCAGGAATCGTCTCCGCTTTGCTTCCTTTCTCAGTCTCAACAACACGGATGGCGCTGAAGGGGCAGAGCAGTTCACATAAGCCACACCCCAGACAGCGCGTCTGATCAACTTCTGAGATAGTAGGAAGGACACTTACATATCCCTTAGCTATCGCAGCAGTTGCACGAGCCACAGCCGCATCGGCCTGGGAAATAGATTCGCTGATCGTTTTTGGGAAGTGAGCCAATCCGGCCAAGAAGATGCCATCTGTGGCGAAGTCAACAGGCCGCAACTTCATATGGGCTTCGAGGAAAAATCCGTCAGCCGTTAAAGGCACCTTCAGCATCTTCGCCAAGGCCTCATTCTCGTAAGGGATGATGGCGCTCGCCAGAACGATGAGGTCCGGCTGGAGATCGACCTCTTCGCCAAGAATTCTGTCCTTGACTTTGAGTTTGAGAAGCCCTTCTTCCATCCTGAGGTCAGGTTTTGAATCGAGCTCGTATTGGATAAATTCAACCCCCTGATTTCTTGCTTGAGTATAGTACCGCTCCATCAATCCATAGGTACGGATGTCACGAAAGAAGACAGTAATCTTCATGTCAGGATTCTTTTCCTTAATCTTCAGAGCATTTTTAATGGCGACGGAGCAGCAGATCCGGCTGCAGTTTGGACGTTCGGGTATTCGGGAGCCCACACATTGGATCATCACAATATGTCGGGATCGGTTCACTTCATTCCAATGATGTGCGATCCTCTCTTCCAGCTCTTTCTGCGTGACCACCCGTGAATCCTGACCGTAGAGATATTCGGTGGGGGTGCTCTCCTTTGCTCCCACAGCGACGATAACGACCCCGTGTTCAAACTCTATTTCTGAGCCATCAGTTGAAATGATTGATTTAAAATTGCCCACATAGCCGCTGAGACTCTTTAGCTCTGCCTTTGTAAAGACACGAATACGTGAGTTCTCAAGAATTTCCTTCACTGTCTTCAGGAGAAGTTCTTGTGGATCATTTCCCTCAAGCGTATGGTAGATGTGGCGAAGGCTCCCACCCAATTCGGCCTCCTTTTCCACCAGAGCACATTCAAATCCCTGTTGGGCCAATGCCAAAGCTGCCCTCATCCCGGTGAGTCCTCCTCCAATGACCAGTCCTTTTTTAGTGACTTCCACGACCGGTTCTCTCAATGGTTGCAAGAGACGGGCTTTGGCCACGGCCATCCGAAGCAGTTCTTTTGCTTTTCGTGTGGCCTCCTCAGGCTGATGCATATGGACCCAAGAGCATTGGTCTCTGATATTGGTCATTTCGAAAAGGTATTTATTCAGACCCATCTCCCGAATCGTCTCTTGAAACATGGGCTCATGGGTCCTCGGTGAACAGGAGGCGACGACCACCCGGTTCAGTTGGTTTTCTTGGATTGACTTCTTGATCTTCTCCTGAGTATCTTGAGAGCAGGTATAGAGATTTTCCTCCACATAAGCCACTCCATCCAAGATTTTTGCATATTCCCTCACTTCAGGAACGTTGACGACTCCTCCGATATTGATCCCGCAATGGCAAACGAAGATACCGATCCGAGGTTCTTGGCCTCTGACATCCACCTCAACAGGATAGTCCTTTTTCTTCGTCAGGGTCCCACGGTAATCAGCGAGGAGGCTGGATGCGCTGGCTACTGCTGCACTGGCCTGGGCCACAGTCTCGGGAATATCCTTGGGCCCTTGAAAAGCACCGCAGACATAGATACCTGGCTGACTTGTACAGAGCGGTGAAAACTCCTCGGTCTTGCAAAACCCATAGTTATCCAGTTGTAAGTTCATTTTTTGGGCCAGTTCTTTCGCTCCTTGAGAGGGCGTCAACCCCACAGAGAGGACAACAAGATCAAATTCCTCTTCTCTGACTCGGCTTTCGGAGTCTACATAGGTAATCATCAAATTCTTTGTTTTCGGCCTTTCCGCAACACGAGAGATCATCGAACGGATGAATCGGACACCATATTCTCTCTTTGCCCTCTCATAATAGGCATCAAAATCTTTTCCGTGAGCACGGATATCCATATAGAAGATCGTGGGTTCCACATCGTGATGATGTTCCTTGGCGATCACCGCCTCTTTAATGGCATACATGCAGCACACAGAACTACAGTACTCATTTCCTCCATTTCCGGTCATATCTCTGGAGCCTGCACATTGAATCCAGGCCACCTTCTTCGGCGCCTTTCGGTCGGACGGTCTCAAGAGATTTCCCTGAAAAGGACCGGAGGCACTGAGGATCCGCTCAAATTGAATGCTGGAGATGACATTGGGAAAACGACCATATCCATAAGCGGCCAAGCGGTTTGCGTCGTATTCATCAAACCCAGGGCTCAATATAATCGAACCGACCCGCAACCTCACTATTTCTTCTTCCATCTGATGATTAACCGCTCCTGCCTTGCAGAGGGCAACGCACTGGAGACATTCGGAACAGAGGCCACAATTGAGACATCGAAGGGCCTCTCTCTTTGCCTGTTCTTCGGTAAAGCCCTTCTTCACCTCTCCAAAGGTCTTCCGCCTCTCCTCGGGAGGAAGCATCTCCATTCGTTCTCTCGAAGCCTTGGGTTGGTCGGCATAGATCTCTTCAAATCGAGCCTTTTCGAGTTTTTGCTTCTCTCTTCCTTTATAGAGCTCTTGGCCCCTCAAGTAACGGTCGATGGAGATGGCTGCTTCCTTTCCTGCAGCCACAGCCTCAATAGCAATCCAAGGCCCGGTGACGGCATCACCCCCTGCGAATACACCCTCTTTTGAGGTCTGGAGAGTAACGGGATCGACCTTGATCATCCCTTGAGCAGTGGTTTCTATCTCCATTCCTTTTAGGAAGGAGAGATCAGGAGTCTGGCCAATGGCAGGGAGGACGGTATCGACCTCGACGAAGAAGTCAGATCCCTTTATGGGAATGGGACGCCTTCGACCTGAGGCATCGGGTTCACCCAATTCCATTCGAATACATCGAAGAGAGCTGATCTTTCCATCTTTCAATCCTATTTCAGTCGGAGCAGCGAGGAATTGGAACTTGATCCCTTCTGCCTCTGTTTCTTCAATGTCCTCTTCATAGGCGGGCATCTCATTTCGGGATCGACGATAAATGATGGTCACCTCTTTGGTACCCATTCGCAATGCTGTGCGGGCTGCATCAATGGCCACATTTCCACCACCGATGACGGCAACTCGTTGGCCGATCTCCACCTTCTGACCCAGATTGGCCTTTCGTAAAAAGATGACACCTGGGATGACATTGGGGTTCTCTTCTCCAGGGATGCCGAGCTTCTGATCCTGATGGGCGCCAATAGCAAGAAAGATTGCTCGATACCCTTGTCTAAAAAGATCATTGAGAGTCAGGTTTGGGCCAATGGGGGAGTTTGTTTTAATCTCCACACCGAGAGACTGAATTGTCTTTATCTCTCCGTCTAAAATCTCTCTGGGAAGACGATAGGAAGGGATGCCTGTATAGAGCATTCCCCCCATGACGGGTAAGGCTTCAAAAACAGTGACCGGATATCCCTTTAAGGCTAAATAAGCTCCGGCAGTCAGTCCAGCGGGTCCAGAGCCGACAATGGCCACCCGCTCCTCCTTCGCTTCATCCTTTTGGATGGGGATTTCTGTCTTTACCTGATCCGCAATGAATCGTTTCAATCCACAGATGTCGATGGGTTCATCAAGATCCTTGCGATTGCATTCCTTTTCACAGGGATGAGGACAGATTCGACCCAATACCCCAGGGAGAGGGAGATTTTCACGGATTAAAGACAGAGCTTCTTTATACTTACCGGTTCCGATCAGGGCCACATAGCCTTGAACATTGATATGGGCAGGGCAGGTCAGACCACATGGGGCTCGGTCGCCTTTTTCAATGGTAAAGATATTGGGAAAAGCCTGTGCATAAGGCCTGTAGATCGCTTTTCGATCAATCAAGGTCTCATCGAATTGGCTTTTGATATTGACCGGGCAGGCCTGGGGACATTCTCCGCAACCTGTGCATTTAGCAGGATCGATGTAACGGGATTTCTTCCTCACAGTAATTTCAAAGTTCCCAGGGTATCCTTCTACCTTCATCACCTCGGAGTAGGTGAGGGGTTGGATATTGAGGTGACGGCCTGCCTCGACCAGTTTGGGAGAGAGGATGCACATGGAGCAGTCGTTAGTAGGAAAGGTCTTGTCCAACTGGGCCATCACCCCACCGATCGCAGGTGAAGCCTCAACGAGGTAGACATAATAGCCGGATTCGGCCAAGTCGAGAGAGGCTTGGATCCCGGCAATGCCACCCCCTACGACCATCACTGCTCCTACTTTATCAGCCATTGCATTCCTCTCACTCACATATGGTATATAGATCCTTTGTTGGAACTACCGCGATCGAAATCCCAAATCCCAATATCCAATTACAGTAGTCCCTTGTTTCTTAGAGTCTTGATGGGATCGGTGATATGGCGGCCCAACCATTTTTTGACATCACGATGGCCCAAAGCCAATCCTATTAATTCTGTAAAGTAGAAGACGGGAAGATGATGATTTCCTCCAGCTTCCTTTTCTAACTCATCCTGTCGGGTATCCAGGTTGGCGTGACACATTGGGCAACCTGTAACCAGACCATCAGCCTCCGCCTCTTTAGCCATGGAAAGGAGTTTTCCGCTCAATTTCCGGACGATATCTGTACGGGTCATCACCAGGCTTGCGCCACAACAATCTGCCTTATAGGACCAAGGAATGGGTTCGGCTCCTAATAATTCCATCAAGTGGTCCATATGCTGAGGGTTTTCGTATTCCCGGATTCCTGTTACTTTTGGAGGACGCACCGTGAGGCATCCATAATAACAGACGACCTTCAGCCCGGAGAGAGGTTTCATCTGCTTTTTCTTTATCTCTTCCAAAATGGGCGCCTCACAAAAGTAATCTAAGACATATCTTATGGGGACCTTTCCTCGATATGAGAAACGGATTTTTTCTGCATGTTGCTCAAACTCCTTCTCAGCCATTTTGAATCGGCTGTAGCAGGCCACGCAAGGAACCAACAACTCCCGATCGTTCTTCTCGGCAATGGCAAGATTTCGAGCAGCAAGGTCGATCGCCAGCTCTTCGTCTGTACAGTGAGCAGAGCTGGCACCGCAACAAGTCCAGTCTTCTAACTCATGAAGCTGGATATTGAGGAGGTTTGATACGCCTCGAATCGAGTCGTCATATTCCCTGGCGGTCCCATGGAGGGAGCAACCTGGGTAATAGGAAATTCCTTTCACCTTCTCTCTCCTTTCTCAAAAGCGTTGAAGATCTCTTGAATCTCTTTTCCTCCTCCGAACTTGGAAGGAAAAAGTTTGATCTTTCCCTTGCGGTACATCTTCCATCCCAGTCCAGTGTCTTTTAGAAAATCTCGGGTCTTCATCTTAAACTGGAGGATGAGGCTCAGTTCATGGATTCGGCCTTTCGATTTGATCGTATCTAAAAAGACAGAGTGGAAAAGAGGGATATCCTTCTCCCCTGGTTTGATACCGGAATGAATTGCCAGATTTCTCAAGGCATCCATAATCTTTGCGATATCGATATTATTCGGACATCGCACACTGCAAGTGTAACAGGAGGCACAGATCCAAATGGTTTTCGAAGAGAGAACCTTTTCCCGGTGGTTGTATTGGATACGGCGGAGGATCTGATTCGGAAGGATATCCATGGCATAAGCGACCGGAC
>CAZFJD010000143.1:0-8678 GCA_964518775.1 uncultured Syntrophaceae bacterium | reverse complement strand
CAGGGGGGATGTCAATCCTTCGACAAGCTCAGGACAGGTCCTTCGACAAGCTCAGCCTGCCTGCCAGTAGGCAGGGATAAATCCGCCGAAGGGGTTGACAAATTTCAAATTATTCGATTATCATTGATTTGATCGCGGGGTGGAGCAGTCCGGTAGCTCGTCGGGCTCATAACCCGAAGGTCGCTAGTTCAAATCTAGCCCCCGCTACCAATTCATCTCAAGGGGTTAGAAGACGTTGGAATTGCTTCTAACCCCTTTTTAATACCTTTTTCTAACGGATTTCTGATGGAATTAAAAGAAGTTCTTAAAAATAGTTTAATCTTTAATAATGCTAATCTTGAAGCTGTTAGCAAGCGACTCCTATCTATTGGCATTAAGAATTTTTTAAGAGGACTCTTTTGACGAAAGGAAGGAACATAAGAGCGAACAGAATGATACTTGTAATCATAAAAATAAGCGCAATGGGAGGCCTAAAGAAGATCCAAAAACTCCCATGAGAAAAAATAAGGGATTGGCGGAATGCTCTCTCGATAAGAGGGGTCAAGATGAACGCGAAAACTAAGGGAGCCGGTTCAAACTCAAATTTTCTTACCAGATATCCAAAGACACCGAAAAAGATCATGATGATAACGTCCTGGTAATTGCCTGCCGCACTGTAAGACCCAATTAAGCAAAAGAGGAGAATCAATGGGAACAAGACTGCGTATCGGATCTTTAACATCCTTACCCAGATGCCAATCAGTGGGATGTTCAGGACGAGCAGCAGGGCATTGCCGATATACATGCTTATAATCACCCCCCAGAACACGTCCGGAGACTTTGTTATAAGAAGAGGGCCGGGTTGAACCCCATAACTGAGAAGGGCCGCTATAATCATGGCAGTGACAGGGTTGGTTGGAAGTCCAAGGGTTAACATTGGGACAAATGCCGAGCCAGTTGCGGAATTGTTTGCGGTTTCAGGTGCAGCGACCCCTTCGATAGCACCTTTCCCAAATCTCTCAGGGTGCTTTGAGATCTTTTTTTCAAGGGCGTAAGATGCAAAAGAGGCGAGGGTCCCACCACCTCCGGGCAGAAGTCCCAAAAAAAATCCTAAGATCGTGCCTCTGAAGATAGGCCTTAGCGAGGCCTTCCAGTCCTCAAGATCGGGAAGGAGATTTGAAATGGCGGTTTTGTAAATATCCCGTTTAAGAATTTCTTTTTCGAAGTTCTCCAGTATCTCGGGAATCCCGAATAGCCCCATGATCATTGGTACCATGGGGATACCATCCATGAGGGTTTGGATTCCGAAAGTAAATCGTTCCTGCCCAGTGATTAAATCTGTGCCGATTTCTCCGAGGAAGACTCCCACGAGGCCCATTATCACGGCCTTAAGTACGGAACCGCTTCCCACGTAGATCAAGATAGAGAACCCGCAGAGGATCAGGGTGAAGTGCTCTGGGGGGCCGAACTTAAGCGCGAATTCAGCTAAGGGCGGGGCAACTAACATAAGGCCAGCAACACTGATTGTACCGCCAATGAATGAGCCAAAGGCAGAGATGCCCAAGGCAGGTCCAGCCTTCCCTTGCTTAGCCATTTGATAACCATCCAGACAGGTAACCACAGAGGCTGACTCTCCCGGGATATTAATAAGGATGGAAGTAATGGAACCTCCATACATTGCTCCATAGTAGATCCCCGCCAGAAAAATAATTCCGGTGGTGGGATCCATTTGGAAGCCTATGGGTAAGAGTATGGCGATGGTTGCAGATGGCCCGATACCGGGGAGGACCCCTATAAACGTCCCCACGGAGACGCCGATCAAGCACATGAACAGCCGGATAGGCTCAACGGCAAGAGAAAAACCATATCCGATATTATTCAAGAGATCGATGCTTATATCCCCCAAGGTCCTATGGGAAGTTGAACCTTTAACAATACCTTGAAAAGTAAATAGGCAGAGAGCGTAATTAGGATTGTCATTCCCAAGGATAGCTTTAAGGTCTGACTACCAATTGACTTTAGTAAAAAAAACATCAGCAGAAAGGTGACAAATAAAAAACCAAGCCACTCCAATATGAGAGCATAGGCCAATAGGGCCAATACTGTGCCGACGATCTTATACCACCTTATCTCGCGCCACCAAAACGACTCCTTCCTTTCTGAAGGGCTTTGCAAAAAGGAACGGATAAGCAATGCGCCTGATAGGATTATTGTCAGGATGCCAGTGAGGAGGAGGAAGAGCCCCGAACCGGGATTCTTGAATGTCCCTACGGGGAGGCGCAGGGACCCCACGAGGACGAAGGCAAAACTGATCAGCAAAAATATGCTGCTGATTTGGTCATATCTTCGCATTTGCCTTTTTACGTCACACAGTGGCTACACGCCACCTGATGCCAAATTACTTATAGTTATGGATTCGCAAGGACACCCAATTCCTTGGCAGTCTCATAGAAGATTCCCCTTTCCTGGTGATGCCACTTACGGACCTCTTCATGGTTCAGGAATGATGGAAACATTTCAATTTTCGTTAAGAGGGCAGCTATCTCTTCACCATATCTTGCAAAGGCCTTCTTATGGGCATCATAGAGTTTGTCAATAACCTCTTGAGGGGTTCCCCGTGGGATAGATAAGAAATATAGGCAACTTATAACGATTGGGTAACCTAACTCTGTCAATGTCGGTATCTCTGGATAAAACTTGAGCCTTTTTTCTTCACTTATTGCTAAGACATTCAGGCGTCCTCCCTCATAAAGCCCCATTGTTCCACCGGTGCAGGTGATGTCTACATGTCCTCCCAGGAGTGCAGCATTTGCCTCTGCAGCCCCTGGGAAGGGGACAAAAGTCAATTTAATTCCTGCCTTTTTACAAAGAGCCTCTATGATGAGGTGGTTTAGACCTAAGGCGGCCGGAGTTGTGTAAGTATATTTCCCTGGATTCTGCTTCGCGTCTGCGATAAATTCATGGAGAGTGTTCCAGCGCCCACCTTTTTTCGCATTAATCATCTGTGGGCCCATGGCATATCCGCTGATATGGACAAAATCTTCCATTGTATAGCCAGGGTTGGTTTTTACCAAAGGGGCTACCGAAGCCGCAGAAGTACTCCCAAGCCAAAGGGTGTATCCGTCAGGCTTAGATTTGGCCACGTAAGCTGCTGCAATGGTACCCCCTCCACCGGGCTTGTACTCGCTGACTATAGGTTGGCCCAAAAACTCCGAGGCCCTTTTTGCAACTATCTTAGAACAACTGTCAGCTGCCCCACCAGGCGGAAAACTGACAATCATTCTAACGGGGCGGTTTGGGTAATCAACTGCTGTTGCCCCCTCTGTCATTACCAGAGGACCAAACACCGCTAAAATGATCGAAACTACCATATTAAATTTCTTTCCTTTCTTCATGGCAATCCTCCTCCCCTATTCAGTTTTTTTAAGTCCACCTTCTTGATTAAGAAAAACTGCCCAGCCCATTTCCATCTCATCAATTTGAATTGATCAAATGTTAGTATATTGGTGTAATTTGTCAAGATCTAACTTCCTGATCCTTGCCACTTTTAAAGAGAAACTTGAAACCGCATATCGCAATCAGCGTCATCCCGCTTATCAAGAGACAAAGAATTGTTAGATTAGAGAACGCGATAAAGTAACTTGGGACTAAAACGAGATGTTAAGGAACCCCAGAAAGTGGAGGCGATAGAGGAGATAATAAGTTGCATAGTTCATCCACTCCCTCTAATCGCTCCGCTTTGAAAACCAAGTCGACTACTGAATCCATCTGTTCATACCATTTCTCCGATCCCCTAAATACTGAAGACGCAAGGACAAGAAATTTCTTTTTCAATTCCTCATCTGTGAAATAGGTCTCCTCTGTCCAGGGATCTCCCTTCGTATATTCTGTATGGCCGCGCAAGACTTTCCCTTTTGTATGAACCTCGATGGATGTTGGAAGTTTCCAGATAATCTTTTCAGAAGGAAGATCAATTTTCGCCAACTCAGGATCGTATTGGACCTCAACTCTCTTCCTAAAATCAATGATTCTTCTGTCCTCCATCGTTTGGCGAGAATACCACATTGGACCTGGCTCAACGTCAAAAGCCCCCATCGCGATAATATGGGGATGATTGAATTGGCATGTGATCGCTCCGATGGGAGATTGATTTTTGAATCTGGCGGCCGTCCCCATATGTCCCATCCGAATCGTTACCTTTTCGATATCCTCGGGTGAAAGGTTGTTTCCTTCCTTGATCTTTAAGAAAAGCCAGAGAGGATAATGGGTGTAACGACAACTTGGCCAAGGTTTATAAGTCGTGCCCAAGATATGCCATTCCTTACCCAGATGGCGAGTTATCCCTTCAAAATCGCAGTCCTCGATTCCGTAAGCTCGCCAGAAATGTTCCCCATCCAAAATCGTCTCGTAACCTGTTGTGCCAATATCCGCCATAAGAGATGCAGTGACGCCTAACTGTGCACACCAACCAGCATCCGCATATTTCAAAGTAGGAAGGATAGTAGCTTCTGACCATTTTCCGTGGACCGGTATAGGGCAATTTGCTCCTGCGATTCCTATTGCTTGCTGGACTTGATTGGCGTTTAAATCCAGAAGCTTAGATGCAGCTCCAAGAGCACCAAAAACAATGAATACTCCCGGGGTATAATATTGTGTGTAACCCTGGACTTCTTTCGATTTCAGAAAAAGAGGAGGTCGCATACCAACGCCAATACGAGATGCCAATTCATATCCAATGGCATAAGCTGTAATCAATTCCTTTCCAGAAGACTTTTCCCTTTCGCCAATAGCGAGACTTGCTCCCATAGTGGCATTAGCAAAATGAGTGGGGATGGGAAATGTTTCATCGGCATCCAACGCATTAGCTGACCGGGCATTAACGTAAGATGCTAAAGCAGAGGATGTTTTTTCTCCTGTTCCAAGGATCGTGCTCTCGGGTTTTCCACCTAAATTTCTTGCAAGGGTCAGAACTTCGTATCCAATATCCGTCGCCAACCCACCAAGAGCACAGCCCATCGTGTCTAAAAGATTCCTCTTGACCTCATGGATGACTTTGTCAGGTAAGTCTTCAAAGGTCGTGTTGACGACAAACTGAGCAAGAACTTCCGTTACCCCTTTCACCGCTGCTTCCTTTTAGAAAAAACGGCCGTCGCCTTTCCAAATTCCAAGTGATTGAAAATATTTTGTCACCCTTGGAATTGAAGTAACGCCAAGACTAAATAATTTTATCGATATCACCCTCCGTCAAGAGGAGCCATAATCTCAAGTTCATCCTCGTTTTTCACCATGTCTTCTGGAGTAAGAAGCGTACCATTTCGAGCAATAAAAAAAATTGAGTTGAGAATATCGAGGCTCTTTTCTCCGGTTATGTAGCTTCTAAAGATCGGGAACTCCTCAACTAATTTCTTTGAAAATTCGCTGAGAGGTAACTCACCCTCAATTTTAAACTCTAATAAAGTTTTCCCAATCTTCTCATTGAATGGCCCGTATAATTTAATGAGCATCATACCATCCAAAAGTCTTATTATTTCCTCACTTGAACATTCGAAATCTCCTCGAATACCTTAACCAGAGCCACATTGTCTTCACCTCCAAGTCCTTTCGCCCTTGCTATTTCAAACAATCCTCTTGCTAAAGACGCAAGAAGGGCAGGTGCCTTTAATTCTTGGGCGACCATCATCCCGAGGGAGAGGTCTTTGTATTCCAGATCAAGGGCAAACATGGGTTTGAAGTTACCATTTAGAATCCGGGGGGCTTTCTTCTGGAAGGCATAACTATTCCCGCTGCAGGAGGAGATCACCTCAAAAAGGACAGAAGGCTGGATGCCTGCTTTGGTCCCCATCACCAATCCTTCGATAAAGCAGGCCGTATTTGTTGCAGTCAGCATATTGTTGACTAACTTCATTGTATTGCCTAATCCATGGGTACCGATGTAGAAGATCTTCTTCCCGAGCAGTTCCAGGAGACCTCTCACCTTCTCTAACACGCTGGCTTCCCCTCCTACCATGAAAGTCAGCGTCTGTGCTGTAGCGCCATCAGGTCCACCGCTCACCGAGCAGTCGAGGAAGTCTGCCCCTTTGGCTTTCACCATCTCGGCCACCTTTCTTGAGACAGAGGGAAGGCTCGTTGTCGTATCGATTACGATTTGCCCTTTCCTTAAAGTGGTTATGACCCCATCATTCCCTAACATCACCTCCTCAACAACCACATGGCTTGGTAACGAAAGAAATATCACTTCCACCTCTGGCGGAATCTCAGATGGTTTGCCTTTTACCACAGCTCCCATTTTCGCTAACTCCTTAAGGGGGTTGGGATTAAGATCATAAATCGCCAATTGGAGATTGGCCTTGAGTAGGTTGATGGCCATCGGCTTCCCCATATTACCAATCCCTATAAACCCTAATCTCATAAAACACCTCCACTAATGATCCTATTCTACCTCCTTTATGGCGTACTCCAAATCCAACCGTTTTAGAGTTTCAGGCAGCGGCCTGCCTGTCTCCTCGTCCCATCCCATCAATCTGTAATACTGCTTAAGAACATTCGCTATATGGTGAAGCAGTGTCTTCCCTTCACCAGGCCCCTCTGTTGGGGGCTGTCCCAATCGCGGTGAGAAGGAATCATCTTCAGGCTTAAGGCCATTCCTTATGTTAAAAACCCTGAGAAGGTTGACGATCCTCTCTCCAATTTCGAGGGCCTCATCCTTGCTCAGATTCAATCCCGTGATGGCATTGAGGAAATCAATATTCATTTTCAAACTTCCTTCCCACGTTGAAGGGAGATAGCAAACGACGAGGCTATCACCGAATTGCCGACGATGCCCGGTCTTTACCTGAGAAATAGGAATAAGCTCAGGAGAGAAGAGGGTAGGCTTCAACCCCAGTTCATGATCCGCCTTCTGAGTCATGTCGATCCCTTCCTGGGATCCCATGTTTGAAATGGTCTGGGTAAAGAGGGTTCCCCATCTCGCCCGGTTGTCATGGACATGAGGTGCGAAGCCTCTCTTCACATAAACGGCCCGATTGAGAGCATCTCCTCCGATCCACTGCGCTGCCCGATAAACGCCCTCGGCCAAAAAGCGGCCCACTCCCTCTTTATTGGCAATTTTTTTCAAGAGTTCCTTAACAGCCTCAAAATCACCCCAGTTCGGCTTGATGCCGTCCAAACGATCAGAAGAAATCAGGCCTTTCTGAAAGCACTCCATCACCAGGCTGACAACGAAGGTGGCTTCCTTAACATCCATTCCCAATCGGTCATTTAGGTCTGTCAGGATAATTGTCTGAGCAGGATCAGAGATCCCTACATTTGGCCCCCAGGCTGCCAAGTCCTCGTATTCCGGCATCTCGGCAGTAAACCCCTGGTAAGGTCCTTCCTTAATTTCGATGATAGGGTTGTGGACGCACGGACATGCATGACAGGGCTTTTTCGATCTAATTTTGATCACCTTTTCATAGAGCAAGCTGCCGTCAAAATCCTGAGGGTTCGGAAAGAGATTGGTGGTGATATTTTTCACCGGAACCCCTCCTCGATTCCAATGAGGGGCAATAAAATGGCCTGCGGTCCCGTATTTCGCATAGCACTGACCACTCGGTGATTTCAAAAACTCAGATACCCACTCCTTGGCAAGGGCCCTAATTCTCTCCTGTTGCCCCTTAGGAAGAGGGACTGAACCATCACCTCGAACAACGATTGCCTTAAGACGCTTCGAACCCATGACTGCTCCCGCTCCCCCAGAGGCGGCAAAATGTCCCAAGTCATTCTGAATGGCTGCATACCAGACCAGGTTTTCTCCTGAGGGACCGATTGAGGCAACGCTCAAACGCGATCGGTTCGAAGGTTTGTGCTTTTCAAGCAGAAGTCTCTCCGTTTCAAAGGCATCCTTTCCCATCAGACCGTCCGCAGGAATTAGGTCAACTTTGCCATGATCAATATACAAATAGACGGGCATCGAAGCAGCGCCTTGAAGGATGATGAAATCGAAGCCCGAAAATTTAAGGACCGAACCAAAGTGGCCATTTGATTGGGCCGCAGAGGCAAACCCAGTCAATGGACTCTTTGTAACAGCGCTGTAAGCGCCAGACCCTATGGCCGGGGTTCCCGTCAAAGGACCGGTGGCAAGAATGAGTCGGTTCTGTGGATCGAACGGGCCGACAGAGCTTGGAACCTCGTCGTACAAAACCTTTATACCAAGCCCTGTCCCCCCTAAGAATTGCCTCAAGGTTTTTTCAGGAAACGTTTCCTCTTGAATCGTTCCAGAGGTCAGATCTACCCTCAAACCCTTTCCGATATACCCTCCTAACATATCCTCCTCCCCCCGGGGTTGCCCAGGATAAGCAAACAGATTTAGTCAATTCAAATCTTAAATGCCCGCTCCAAATCGCCCCTCACCCTTCCTCTCAATGGAGAGAGAAGGGCGGGAGGAACAAATTTTGGCTCCTCATCCACAGGAGGCTCCTTAATCTTTCCAGATACCAACCTCCTTGAAATACTTCTTGGCTCCTGGATGGACAGGTATTCTATTCCAGCTTAAAGCATTCTGTGTGCTAAAGTCTTTGAGCGCAGCCATCAGTGTCCTGATTTCCTTCTCATTTTTGTAGACTACTTTCGTCAATTCATAGACCACTGACTCAGGTAAATCCGCCCTCACAACAAAGACGGACCAGTAAGAGTAAAGATGTTCGTGATTGCGATTCTCAAAG
>CAZFJD010000142.1:0-8693 GCA_964518775.1 uncultured Syntrophaceae bacterium | reverse complement strand
ATGGAGCACGCTTCGTTCTCGTCATCCTTGACAATTCCATTACAGCCATGACAGGGATGCAACCAACTCCAGAATCGGGAGTCACGGCCGATGGGCATCCTGGAAGCTCTCTCTCTATCGAAGAACTGGTCAAAGGATGCGGTGTCAAATACATTCGCGTTGTTAACCCCTACGATATCAAGGGCATGATCAGGGAAACCGAAAAGGCTTACAAATATACCCAACAGCCAGATGGTGGAATGGCTGTTCTCATCGCCCGTTATCCCTGCATCATCTATCAGAAAGACCAGCTCAAGATCAAACCCATCAAAGTAGAAATCCGTCATATGCCTCCGCCAGAGAAGGGTCTTCCACAGGTGAAAAGCGGAGCGATGGACAAATCCCTTTTACCTGTGTATCAAGATGAAGCCTGTGGTCAATGCGATACCTGTATGATCCAGTGTCCTGAGGGAGCGATCTCCAAGACTGAAGGCGGCTATGTCATTGATTTCAAAAAATGCACGGGGTGTCGTATCTGTGCGGAGGAGTGTCCGACCTCGGCGATCGATATGCCAGCTGTCGGGGCCTGCATTGGTTGCGGTTTCTGTCTCAAACGATTCGAGTGCCCCTCGCTCATAAGAGGAGAGCATGGTCGTGTGGAGATCAATCGATTAACCTGTGTGGACTGCGGTCTCTGCATGCAGGTCTGCTGTCAGGAAGCCATTGTTCCAGCAGGTTAAGGGCAAACCAAAATGTCAAATTTCAAAATCCAAAGTTCAAATGAAATCGAAAGTTCAAAGCTCAAAACTTTTCTCTCCAGTTTAAGCTTCAATTTTCAAAATTTGATTTTAGATTTGTCATTGATTTGAAATTTGAACTTTGACATTTGGAATTAATTCGGGTCCATGATGAACGTCCAAATGGTCATTTCGGGTGTCGGAGGCCAAGGGGTTCTCCTGCTCACGCGGATCTTTTCAGAGATGGCCCTCAAAGAAGGATATCCCATGATCGGCTCAGAAGATCATGGGATGAGTCAAAGGGGTGGCTCTGTCATTACCTATCTAAAGATTGGGGACTTCAATAGTCCTCTTGTAAGAAGAGGGAATGCTGACATTCTCCTGTCTCTTGAAAAGAGTGAGGCCTATAAAACACTTCACTTTCTCAAACCATCTACGAATGGGAAGAACGGCGGTCTCTGTTTTATCAATTCTCCTGATCCAAACTATATGGAGAAGCAAATCAGGACTTACCTGGATGAAAAAGGGATCGAAGTCTACATCTTTGGAGCGGATCAAGTAGCCAGAGAAGGAGGATCTGTCCAATCAGCAAATATTGCCTTGATCAGTTTTGCTTCCGCCCACCCCAGATTTCCTTTTTCCCATGAGAGACTGAGGGAGGCCATCGGGAGCGTTGCTCACCCAAGGTTTCAAGAAGTCAATTTAAAAATATTTGGAAAAGCATTCTCAGAGGGTCGCAAAACGATAAACCCTTAAGGATTTGCCAACCTTCTATTTTTCCCAATCACGTCAAGAAATACCCTCAATGCGGTCTTCTGTTTGAAGGCCCATATTTGACAACTATAAAAGGTATCAGGCCTTGAAATGTGAATTGGGTTCAATGGCACCCTTCGCCTACTTCTTTACATAGAGCCTATCCTCTTTGTACTTTATCCACCCTCACCTTTCAATTGTTCTGGTGTGCTTTCCCACTTTCTTACCGTAAGGCGTGAGGCGCAAGTCGTAAGGCAAAAAACAAAAAGCCCATTCCCTTTTTGAGAATAGGCTTTATTTTGAACAAACCCTACTTCCTCAATAATCACTTTATCAATTCCCCTGGCTTATGAATCCGATATCCAGATTCCGACAGGACAATAACAAACGACTTTTCTGTACGAAGCACTTCGGCCTCACGATTGAACATCTCAAGAATGTTTCTCACTATCCTTTGGATATCGATAAACCGATAACGAAGGAGAATTACTTTTCCACGTCCCCATAAAGGCCCAAATTCAATCAGTCCACCGAAATCCTTATCACCGGATATTACAATGAAATCGTTTTTCTCAGAATATTCGAGAATCTCATGGTCTTTATGCCCAGCCAAACCAAGGTTTGGAACAAACAGAACTTCGTAATTGGCCTGCCGAAGTCCTCGAACGATCTCCGCATGAAGATTTTCATTGGCAAGAAATCGCATTATTGTCTATTCTCAAAAAATCTAACTTCCTCACCCTGGAATTGCCTTGCCGCAAAATCCAAAGCCGCTTCGAATCCTTCTGCAGTCAATGTTGGGTATCCATTGAGAATTTCTTCTTTTGTCATACCAGATGCAATACATTGAAGGATCAAAGCAACAGATATTCGAGTCCCTTTGACAATGGGCTTTCCGTTCAGAATTTCCGGATCGGTAACGATTAGATTTTCTGCCATTCTTCATCCTCCAAAAGTCTTAACTTCGATCAATATCTTTTATAGGTTTTATCTTCTTATTTCTTATAATTATATACACCAAGTCGGAAAAAAATGAAAATGCATCCAATCCGGGACGCCTTGCTGAATTCTTTCACTTATTTCTTGAATATCAAAATCTCCACTCCCCTCACCTTTCAAATTTTCTGGGCTGTGTTTCCATGAAAAGCGTATCCCTGCCTACCCCATAAACAAAAAGCCCATTCTCTTTGAGGATAGGCTCTATTTTGACCCAACTCCCTTCTACATCACCCCCTCACTCCTACCTTCTCTCCAATAAAAAGGGAGAGAAAAAGAGGAAGCTAAGCATGATCCAATATTATCAAAAACAGAACGTTATGACAATGGAACATTTTTCAGTCATTTGACAACTTAAAGAAAAAAAATTAAATTATAAATATCAACATATTAAGGAGTGCACAATGTACAAGAAAATAGTTAAACGGTCAGTCTTGGGACTCGCCTTTCTTGCTCTCCTATTTGGCCTTGTCTTTTGTGTGGACGGAGACCGAGCCAACTCCTTACCAAAAACCGATAAGCCGACCACTGCAAGATCCCTTGGCCAAGCCTTCGTCGAAGTTGCAAAAAAAGTTCAACCTTCTGTAGTCAATGTCACTACAGAGAAGACGATTACCATGAGGCCCTGGGAAAGATTTGGAGATGACTTCTTCAAGGGCAGTCCTTTCGAGGAATTCTTCAAAGGATTTGGGGCTCCTCCTCGGGAAAGAGGAAAGGAATATCGGCATAAACAGAGAAGCGGCGGATCAGGAGTCATCGTCGATAAAGAGGGTTATATCCTTACCAATAACCACGTCGTGGAAGGCGCGGATAAAGTCAAGGTAAGACTGAACGACGGAAGGGAGTTTACTGCAACCGTGAAGGGCCAAGATCCAAGAACGGACCTTGCCGTCCTCCATATCAAAGCGAAGGATCTTCCTGTCGCCGTTTTAGGGGATTCAGATAAGTTGGAGGTTGGAGAGTGGGCCATAGCCATCGGCAGTCCCTTCGGTTTGGAGCATACGGTAACCGTGGGGGTGATCAGCGCAAAAGGTCGCTCGGGATTGGGCACAGGAACCTATGAAGATTTTATCCAAACCGATGCCTCCATCAATCCGGGTAATAGTGGAGGCCCTTTGATCAATATCGAGGGTGAGGTGATCGGTGTCAATGCCATGATCATCCAGCCAGGGACAGGGATTGGTTTTGCGATTCCCATCAATATGGCAAAACAGATTCTGAACGATCTTATCAAACAAGGCAAGGTGGTCCGTCCATGGCTGGGGATCAGTGTTCAGGATCTCACGCCAGAATTGATGGAACACTTCAAAGTGAAGGAAAAAGAGGGAGTCCTCGTAGGACAGGTCTACCCTGGAACGGGTGCTGAGAAAGCAGGGTTGACTTCAGGCGATATCATCAAATCGGTAGATGATAAGCCTGTCAAAAATGTCACCGAGTTGGTCAAGGAGATTCAGAAGAAAAAGGTGGGACAGAAGGTTAAGCTCGACATCATCAGGGACGGGAAACGAATGAACATCGAGGTGACCACCACCTCGATGCCGGATAAGCCAGAGCTGGCGAAAGAGAAAGAGGGCGAGGAGAAATTGGGAGCCAGGGTTGAGGAGCTGACACCCCAGCTTGCCCTTCGTTATCGAATCTCAGGGGTTAAGCGTGGCGTTCTCGTCCTCGGCGTCGAGGAGGGAAGCTTCGCCGATGAAATCGGCCTTCAGGAAGGAGATGTCATTTTAGAGATCAACCGGAAAAAGATTGAGACGATCAAGGACTTTGAGAAAGCGATGAAAGACGCCAACATTGAGAAAGGTATCCTTTTTCACCTCCATCGAAAAGGGAGCAGCTTCTACCTCAGCTACAAAAAATGAGAATTCGTTTTCGGTCTGTGGGTTGGGAAGTCAGTTCAGAATATGGTCAAAGCGTTTAAGCCAAAATTTCAAAACCAACTATAACCCGTTTACAAAACAGGCATCTTTACCTTTAACAAAAAGCATTTTATTGACTAGCCCGCGGTTCTTACATATCTCATCCTCAGATCGTAGAGGATATTTTCTAATAACATCTGTTCTTCTGAAGTGAGATTTCCTTTCGTTTTCTCTTTTAGCATTCCGATGAGGTCTATGGTCTGTTTTGCCAAAGGAAGGTTCTTGTCTAATTGTTGGCTGATCGGGTCCTGAATTTCTCCAAGCTGAATAAGAGCTGAGGTACTTAAAGAAAAGATGAGGCTGCTGAAACTTATTTCAGGAAGAGAAGCATCCGCCTTGGAAGCATCGACTTTGGGAGGCTCTTCTTTCGTTGCCCCCTCCTTAGGCTGTGATTCCCCTTCCTCCTCCTTTTTGGCGCTAAACCGCTTGTCCCTGATGACGAACCCCTTTTCCTGGCTTTCGTCCTTCATCTTTTCTACCATATTCTCCTCTAAAAGGTTCAGCTTATTGGATTACCATGCCGATGTTTCTTATAAAATTATATAACAAAATCAATAAGATATAAAAAATACTTGACAATTGATCGATACGTGTTTAATATTAATTAGCACTCTGTTTTATAGAGTGCTAATCATTTCTTGGAGCTTTCAATGTCAAATCTACCGGTAGTCAAAGGTTCCTTAGAATCCTATCTCGTACAGATCAACCAGTTCCCTCTCTTGACCCAGGAAGAAGAATTTGAGCTTGCTGTAAGGTATCGTAAACACAATGATATAGAGGCAGCACAAAAACTTATTACATCAAATTTAAGATTTGTTGTCAAGGTATCCTTTGAGTACAAATCCTATGGCGTCAAGCTCCTCGACCTCATACAAGAAGGCAATATCGGCCTGATGATGGCTCTTAAGAAATTCGATCCATACAAAGGGTATCGATTCATATCTTATGCGATCTGGTGGATCAGGGCATACATTCAAAATTTTATCATTAAGACCTGGAGTTTAGTGAAGATCGGCACTACCCAGGCGCAAAAGAAGCTCTTCTACAAGATAGGAAAGGTAAGAAAGGCATTAGAATCGGAGGGCGAGGACGAAAAGAAATATGAACTTTTGGCTCGTGACTTAGATGTCGCCAAAGAGGATATCATAGAAATGCAGCAGAGGATGTCTTCGAGAGACCTCTCTCTGGATGCCCCCTTTGACGAGAGCCAGGAACTAACGCACCTCGACCTTCTTCAGGAAGATGCTCCCAATCAAGAGGAAGCCCTTGCTCAAGCAGAGGAAAGAGAGATTCGAGAGCGTCAGGTTCTCAATGCCATGAAACGCTTGAACGAAAAAGAGGCCTATGTAATTAAACATAGAATTATGGCTGATTCTCCTCTCACCCTCCAGCAGATTGGGAGCCACCTCAAGCTCTCAAGGGAGCGAGTGAGGCAGATTGAGAGCGAGGCGTTGAAGAAGTTGAAAAAGGAGTTGGCAACCGTCTCAACCCTGAATGCCTGATCGGGAGTATCGAAGATGCCCATCTATGAATATCAATGCAACCAGTGCAACGAGGTCTTCGAGATCTTTCATAAAATAGATGAGGATTGCAAAGTGGCCTGTCCAAAATGTTTGGGGCCGGCCAAAAAGCTGATCTCAGCGACCAACTTCATCCTCAAAGGGTCTGGCTTCTATGTAAACGACTATCCTTCCCAGCATCGAAAGGAAGGCAAGAAGGCGGAAAAGGAATCATCAGAAAAAGGGCCAAGTGGAAAAAGCGAAGAGAAAAGGGCAGAGAAAAAGGTGGATTCAAAATAAATTAAATTCCAATAACCAAATCTCAAATTCCAAACAAATTCCAATCACCAATTATCCAAATAAGAAAACCAAATATTTTTAAAATTATTTTGGGATTTCGGTCATTGAGATTTGGTTATTATTTGATTATTGGTGCTTGAAAATCGGAGATTTGACTTATTTCTTTTTCTGTCTCAATATTTTGACCACGTCATCGAGGATAATTTGAGAGAGCTCTTCTTTCGACATTAAGGGGAGATCCTTAACCTCTCCGGACGGATATAAGAGCTTCACCTGATTGGTATCCAAGCCAAAACCTGCACCTGGCTTTGTCACGTCATTGACCACAATAAAATCGAGATTCTTCTCCGTCAATTTCTTACGGGCGTTGGCCACCAGATCCTCTGTCTCTGCAGCAAATCCAACCAGGATCCGATCCCCTTTCCTCTTTCCTACTTCTTCGAGAATATCCCTTGTCTTCTCCAATTCCAGTGAAGAGTAAGATTCGGCCTTCTTCAATTTCTTTTGGCTAACCTCCTTTGGCCGATAATCTGATACAGCTGCAGCCTTGATCACGACGGAACATCCCCCCATGTGAGCCAGAACAGCCTCTCTCATCTCCTCTGCGGTTCGGACAGAGAATACTTTGATGTCTCTTCGCGGGATCGAAAGGGAGGTGGGACCTGTTACCAGGATCACCTCGGCGCCCCTTCGTTTCGCCACTCTTGCCAATGCATAGCCCATTTTCCCTGAGGAACGATTGGTGAGAAATCGGACAGGATCGATCGGCTCTTGAGTCGGGCCTCCGGTGATCAGGATCTTCTCTCCCTTTAGATCCTTGGGAGACAAAAGGTCCTCAACCCTCTCCATCACCTCACTCAATTCAGCCAACCTTCCCTTTCCGTACCAATGGCAGGCCAGTTCTCCCTCTCCAGGCTCAATGAAATGGTAGCCCAACTCAACCAATCGTTGAACGTTCTTCTGGAGCACTTTGTTCTCCCACATATTGACATTCATCGAAGGGGCGAAGAGGACTGGCGCCTTTGAGGCCATTACCATGGTGGATAGGAAATCGTCAGCAATCCCATTGGCAATCTTTCCAATGATGTTGGCAGAGGCAGGAAGGATGACAATCAATTCTGCAAGATCAGCCAACGCAATGTGACCAATCTTCTTATCTTCGATCAGCGTAAAGAGGTCCGTGACTACTGAGTTGCCTGTTAGGGTTTGAAAGGTGAGAGGGGTGACAAATGCTTGAGCATTTCGGGTCATGACCACATGGACATTGGCCTCCTCTTTGACCAGAAGCCTCACAAATTCTGCTGCCTTATAAGCGGCAATCCCGCCGGTCACGCCTAAAACAATCTCTCTCCTGCTTAGCATAGATATTCGTATATCACAAAAAATGGAGATTCACAAGGATAGAAGGTGAAAACAAGACAATAGATATTGATTTTTGTGTCCATTAATTCTAAAATTCCTGCGAACCTTGCCCGGAGGGTGCGGAGGCTTGAGGCAAATTCACGCCGATACAATTATGGATGCTGTCAAGAAGTTGGTGATTCAATCCAATACAGAGTTACCTGCAGATGTCCTATCGGCCTTCGAAAAGAGTTTAGAAATAGAGGAATCGCCAATTGGTATCCAAATACTAAAGGATTTAATTGAAAATGCCAAAATTGCTTATCGGGAAAAGGTTCCTATCTGTCAGGATACAGGAATGGCGATTCTTTTTTTAGAGATCGGACAAGAGGTTCAAATCGTTGGAGGTGATCTCCATCAAGTATTATTGGAAGCAGTAAAACAGGGGTATCAAAACGGGTATTTCAGAAAATCTACTTTGGACCCCATTGAACGAGTCAATTTCGGCGACAATACTCCTCCAATTGTTCACATCGACATCGTATCTGGTGACAAGCTGAAGGTCAATCTCATGACAAAGGGATTTGGTGGTGAGATGATGAGCCACGTCAGACTGTTCGCTCCTTACATAGCAATGGAAGGGATTATGGATGAAATAGTAAAAATCGTCTCGGATGCAGGAGCCAATCCCTGCCCACCTATTATCGTTGGAGTAGGCATTGGCGGAAATTTAGAGAAGGCTGCCCTAATTGCGAAGAAATCCCTTTTAAGGAAGATTGATGAAAGAAACCCCCATCCTAAAATCGCTGAGATGGAGAGAGAATTATTGGAGAGAATCAACAAACTGGGGATTGGGCCGGGAGGATTGGGCGGAAGAGTCACTTGCCTTGCGGTTCATATCGAAACTTTTCCAACCCACATTGCCAGCATCCCGTTAGCTGTCAACATCCAATGTAACGCCCATCGCCATAAAGAGATTATTCTCTGACAAATATTATATTTTAACCGCGGTTTCGAACCCCTCAGCAATGGCCTCTAAGATTCTTCTTGGTTTGAGGGAATCTCCAATCATAAAAACTTCGGAAACCTTTCCTTTTATCTTTTCGAAAAGTTGATGATTAGGTCCGGATCCTACAGCAATGATTACTGTATCGGCGCCCACCCTCTTCTCC
>CAZFJD010000141.1:0-8697 GCA_964518775.1 uncultured Syntrophaceae bacterium | reverse complement strand
GCGTTGTATGCATCATTGATCAACGTCTTACCAGCCTCGAGATGGATCACCTCCATTCTCATGGCGAAAGGTTGAAAATCCTCGACCGCCTCTTTCGCCTTCTTCACTTCGATCCCAAAAAGGCTGGCGACACCAATGGCAGCAAGGACATTCGAGACGAAATGTCTGCCTAAGAGACGGAGCTTGACCTCGGTCTCCTCGCCCTCCAAAATCAATTTAAAAGAGATTCCCTCCGCACCTCTTAGCCGAATCTCTTTGGCCATCACGTCCGCAGATTTCTCGACCCCAAAGGTAATCTTCTGCCCGCCAAACTCACTTCCGAGATCGATCACGTGGGGATCGTTTTGATTCACCAAGATCGTCCCATCCCTTCTCATCCTCCGGAAGAGTTCTCCCTTCTCCTCTTTCACTCTCTCCAGACTTCCCATTCCTTCGAGGTGAACCTTTTGGATATTGGTGATCAGTCCCACATCGGGCTCTGCAATCTCAGTTAACCTCCGGACTTCACCCGGCACATTCATCCCCATCTCAAGAACCACCACCCTCTCCTTCTCTGTAAGGCTGAAGAGTGTCAGGGGAAGGCCGATGAGATTGTTCAAATTGGCCTTCGTTTTGAGAATGGGAAAGGCGGTCTCAAGGCAGGCAGCGATCATCTCTTTGGTGGTCGTCTTTCCATTGCTTCCAGTGAGTGCGACGACAGGAGTCCGATACTTGCGTCGCCGGTCACGAGCAAGATCTCCTAAGGCTCTTAGTGTATCCTTCACCACGATCACCGCCCTGGGCCGATAACCGTTCCATCGAATATCTCCGGTCCTGTCCTCCTCGATCAGCACCCCTCCTGCCTTCTTTTCTAATGCTTTTAGCGCAAAATGATGCCCATCGAAGTGGGGCCCTTTCAAAGCGACGAAAAGCTCCCCCTCGGCCACTGTCCTTGAATCTGTGGAGATCCCTTGAATCAAGGCCTTCTCCTCTCCTTGGAGAAGTTTCCCCCCGGTGGCTTTTAATACTTCTTCAATTTGAATGATCACCCTTCCTCCAGGGCTTTCCTCGCCTCGATCCGGTCATCGAAAGGGAATTTCTGCCTTCCGATGATCTGATAATCCTCATGGCCTTTGCCAGCGATGAGGACAGTGTCCGAAGGTTGAGCGAGCCGGATTGCCATCCGAATGGCTTCTCTCCGATCCGGAACTTTTAGATATCCCTTCTCGGATCTCCATGACTCGATCTCTTTTTGATGGAATTCTTTCAAGGGAAGGGAGTTCAATCCCTTCTCCACTTCAGCGATGATCGCCAACGGGTTCTCTGTCCTTGGATTGTCGGAGGTGAGAATGCTGAGATCGCTGTAACTCGCTGCCACTCTTCCCATCAAAGGTCGCTTCGTTCGATCTCGATCTCCACCACACCCGAAGACGGTGATCACTTTCCCATCGTTCCGCCCCGAACTCCTCAAGATTCCCCTCAATCCCAAAAGGACCCGCTCAAGGGCATCGTGGGTGTGGGCATAATCCACAATGACATGGATTCCTCTTCGATTCTCTATCTTCTCAAATCTTCCTGAAACGCCTTTGAGTTCCTCCACTCCTTCCTTAATGATTTCCAAAGGGATATCCATCGACATCCCTGTCGCCACAGCCGCAAGGATATTGTGAAGGTTGAATTCACCGATTAACTTCGAATGGACAGAGAAATCACCCCTCGGCGTTTTGATCCGGCAGGAAAGGCCTTCGAAAGCGGACGTGACCCGATCCGCAGAGATGTCACAGGACGGGTGGAGTCCGTACCGAACCACAGGAAGGTTCCCTATTCCCTCAACGACCTCCTCTCCTCTCGGATCATCACAGTTCGTCACTGCAAACCGTCTGGCCTTTCGGCTCTGCATCAGGGATTCCGAAAAGAGCTTCTTTTTGCTCTCGAAGTACTGTTCCAGGGTCTTATGATAATCGAGATGTTCAGGCGTAAAATTCGTGAAGATCACACCATCAAATTGGCATCCAAAAACCCGGTCGAGATCGAGGCCATGAGATGAAACCTCCATGATCACATGAGACGTCCCCGCCTTCACCATCTCCCACATGATTCTTTGTAGATCTAAAGATTCGGGAGTGGTGTTCGATGCAGGAGTTGTTTTCTCGCCGAATCGATAATTGATCGTCCCAATGACACCCACCGCATGCCCGGCTTTTTTAAAGATCGACTCCAAGAGATAGGTGGTCGTCGTCTTCCCATTCGTTCCAGTGATACCGATCAGTCTCAGCTGGGACGATGGATTTCCGTAAAAGTGGGAAGAAACTCTTGCTAAAGCCTGCCGGCTATTCTGAACGAAGATTGCGGTCCGGTTGGGAATCTCCCGCACCTCCTCCAAGATAATGGCCTCCGCGCCCCTTTCCATCGCCTCGCCGATAAATCGGTGTCCGTCAACCTCCATCCCACGAATGGCCACAAATAGAAAACCCTTTTCTACTCGATTGGAATGGTACGCAATCCCCTCGATCTCTTTGAGAGTCTCTCCGGTGATCTTTTTGATTTCAATGCCTTCCAATAATTCTCCCAGTTTCATGATCGACACTATGAGGAGAATTGAAATTTCAGGTAACAGATATCCCCCTTCTCAATCACTGTCCCTGCCTTAGGTGTCTGTTCAACCACCCTTCCCTTCCCTGAAACTTTGATGATCAGCCCTTTCCCTTCGATACGGCTCAGCGCATTACGCATCGACAATCCAGTGAGGTCCGGCATCACGACCTTCCCTACCGCCTTCCCTACCTTCGTTTCCTCTCTCAAGGGTCCGGTCTCCAAGGTCTCTTGATTCAAAATGGCATCGGGTGCCTTCTTCACAATGAGCGTTCCCTTGGGATGGACATTGAGGTAGGGAAGTGTTTTCTCCATAATTGCTTTAAACACAGGAGCAGCAACAACCCCTCCATAGTTCGATCCCTGAGGCTCATCGACCACAATGAGCAGGACAATTTTGGGATCCTCTGCGGGTGCGAATCCCATAAACGCGCTGGTGAACCGGTCTTCAGAATAGCCGCCCAATGAAGGATCGGCCTTCTGTGCGGTTCCTGTCTTTCCAGCGACCTCGTATCCAACAGGGACTGCGGCTTCTCCCGTTCCCCCTTTCTCTGTCGTCGTCTTAAGCAGTGCGGTCACCTTCTTGGCGGTCTCCTCAGAAATGACTTTCCTCATCACCTCCGGTTGAAAGGATTGCTTCACCTCACCCTTCTCATCCTTAATCCTCTCCACCACATAAGGCTTCATCAGGAATCCACCATTGGCAATGGCCGAAATCGCTGTCACAAGCTGTATCGCAGTCACGGAAATCCCTTGGCCAAAGGAGATGGTGTCCAGAGCAACTGGAGGCCAATATCTCGGGTGGTGAAGAATTCCTTTGGCCTCGCCCGGAAGGTCGATCCCTATCTTCTCTCCAAATCCAAATGCGCAAATATATCGGTAGAAACGCTCCTTTCCGATCTTTTCGCCCACCTTCGATGCCCCAATATTACTGGAGAATTTGATGATCTGTTGAAAGGTGAGCCATCCGTGCTTCGAGTGATCGTGAATCGTTCGGTCGTAAACGACATAGGATCCGTTTTCGCAAAAGAAAGAATCGGATGGACGAACCACACCTTCTTCCAAGGCAGCCGCTGCAAGAAAGGCCTTGAAAAGGGAACCCGGCTCAAAGGTATCGGAAACGGCTCGATTCCTCCAAAACTTAGACGGATATTGGAGAAACTGGTTTGGATTAAAAAAGGGATAGGACACCATGGCCAGGACCTTTCCGGTCTGAGGATCCATCGCAATGGCCATGCCTCCCTTTGCTCGCCACTTCTGGACCGCCGAACTTAACTCGGTCTCAACCATATGCTGGATATGTTTGTCCAAGGTAAGAATGACATTCTGATGGTGATCCTCTTTCTCAAAGAGAGGTTCCCCCATCACAATCTCCCGACCGAAGGCATCCCTTCCCATCGTCCATACCAGGCTCCCTCCGTTAAGGCGTGAATCGTATTGAAATTCCACTCCCTCCAGCCCCTTGGAATCGAGACCGACGAAACCGATGATATGGGCAGCCAGTTGGGAATTGGGATAGAATCGCCGATTCTCTCTTAAGAAATAGATCCCAGAGAGTTGAAGGGCTTTGATCTCATCCGCTTCTCTGGGAGAGATTTTTCTTTGAATCCATTCAAAGGATCGACGGCTCTTCAGCCTCCGTTGCAGTTCCATCCGATCCATCTGGAGGATGGAGGCGACATCATTTGCCGTTCTTTCCGCATCCACCACTTTTCGGGGATCTGCATAAACGGAATCGACCTCGATGCTGACCGCCAGCTCATTCTCCTTTTGATCGTAGATGGTTCCTCGCTTCGGAACTAAAGGAACCTGGATGTGATGCTGTTGGGCTGCCAGTTTATAGAGTTCCTCCTTTTTCAACACCTGAAGCTGAAACATTCTCCCCCCGATCAATACGAAGCAAATGAAGAGAAGGCTTGAGATAAGGATGATCCTGAATTTGAACCAGTTGATCGATTTTCTTTTCATCGGATTACGATCACCTGATCAGGTTTGGGTTTCACCATTCTCAGTTCCTCCACTGCCAATTTTTCAATCCGGGTGTAGGATTTGAGCGTGGCGATCTCCAAGCGCAATCTCTTGCCGGTCTCGACCAACGCCCGCTCCTCCTTCAGGGCATGTGAGATTTCGTAGCCCCACTGGATCACCTGAATTCTCGACCAGACATAAAACAGGGAAGCACCGACGAAGCAAAGCAGGAGGAGGGTAAAAAGGAGGAGGAGATTGAATTTTACAGGGATGTGGGGGGTCTTCGAACCCTCTTTCGTCCACAGCACTCGGTCTGCGCTTCGGTTCACGGTTTTGGCCATTGCAAATCCTCAGACCCTTTCCGCACACCTCAATTTTGCGCTTCGGGATCTCGGGTTTCTCTGCCGCTCCTCCTCAGGAGGCACAATCGGCTTCTTCGTAAGGATACGCATGCGCGCTCCCGGGCTTGAAGCATCGGTTCCTCCCTTCTCCAACCTTCGGAAGGCCTCTTTGACCATCCGATCTTCGAGGGAATGAAAAGAGATGACGCACATTCGTCCTCCTTTTCTTAAGAGCCTCCATCCGGTCTCCAATATCCTTTGCAAATTTTCTAACTCATCATTCACCTTGATACGAAAAGCCTGAAATGTCCTGGTGGCGGGGTCAATCGTCTTGGAATGAAATCGTCTTGGAATCGCACGATGAACAATCTTTCGCAGTGTTTGGGTCGTCTGAATAGGACCTCGCTCCCTCTCCCGAACGATGGCATTCGCAATCCTCTTCGCCCACCTCTCCTCTCCGTATTGAGAGAGGGTATCCTCCAGTTCCTCAGCAGAGAGATGGCTGGTCAGATCGGCTGCGGTGCGGTCGATCCGCTGATCCATTCTCATATCTAAGGGGCCTTCCCCTCGAAAACTGAATCCTCTCCTCTCCTGCTCCAATTGAAAGGAGGAGAGGCCCAGATCAAGCAATATCCCATCGACCTGATCTACTTTCAGTTCATTCAATATCTCACGAAGGTGAGTAAAATTTTCCCGAACGATTTTTGCCCGTTCACCAAAAGGGATTAATACATCTCTCGCTTCGGAGATGGCTTCCTCGTCCCAATCCAACCCAATGACCACTCCATCGGGCGCAGTCCTTTTCAAAATTTCCAAAGCATGGCCGCCTCCTCCCAAGGTGGCATCCACATACGTTCGACCGGGTTCGCATCTCAAGAGCGTTATCACCTCATCAACCAAAACTGGAATGTGTTTCGTCCGTCGTCCATCGTCCATCGTTGATCGTCTATCATCCGATTACAGCCCCAGGGTCGCCAGGGTGTCGCTGATCTGATCGAAACTTTCTTGAGATCTTCGAAATTCCTCCTCCCAGCGTTCTTTGGCCCATATCTCGATCTTCTTGCCTTCACCCACCAACACCACATCTTTGCGAAGATTCGCATAATCTCTCAAGGTTTGAGGGATGAGAAGCCTTCCGTGCTTATCGATGACACAATCGATACCACTTGAGTAAAAGAATCTGAGAAATGTCCTTGCTTCCTTCTTCACTAAGGAGAGGGAGTTGACCTTCTGCTCTAAGAGAGACCATTCTTCATAAGGAAGGGCGACCAGACAGTGGTCGAAGTTGGTGACGACCAAACGACTGTCATATTTTTCTTTGAGGATCTCTCTGAACTTCGATGGAATGCTAACACGGCCTTTGGAATCTATGGTATACTCATACCGACCCCGAAACATCGTTTCAACCCCCTCATTTTAGAAATCCATACCACCGTTTCCCACTTTTTACCACTTGCGCAAAAGAAATATACTGAAAATTCGATTTTGTCAAGTAAAATTTTATACTTATTTCGATTTTCCTCGCTCTCTCTCATTAGCCCAATATCTACACAAGAAGCTCTCTCCAGACCCCATATTTAGTATCCCATCCCATAACCGCCTCTCAATTTGACAAGATTCCCCGTCCTGTCTAAAATGAGGCCAAAGATCACAGAAAAACTAAAAAGGGGATTTTGACAAGTAGTCGCCCTTTGCAGGAGGTATTCATGGTGACGGAAGCCTTGAAAAAGAGGGTGGAAAAACTTCGAGAGGAAATCGGGTATCACAATTATCGTTACTACGTCCTCGATCAACCAGAGATCTCCGATGCCCAGTACGACCGTCTCATGAGGGAATTGCAGAAGCTTGAAGAGGAGTATCCCGAACTCCGTTCCCCAAATTCGCCAACCCAGCGGGTGGGCGCTCCCCCACTGGAGGAATTTGAGATCGTCAGACATACCATTCCCATGCTTAGCCTCGCCAATGCCTTTGATGAAGCGGAGGCAAGGGATTTTGATAAGCGCGTCAAGAAATTATTGGAAACCTCTTCAGACATTGCCTACGTGGCAGAGCCCAAACTCGATGGCCTTGCCGTTGAGCTTGTTTACGAAAGGGGACAGTTCGTTGTAGGTTCTACCCGTGGGGACGGGGTTAACGGCGAGAATATCACTCAGAATCTCCGCACCATCAAGACCATCCCTCTTCAACTGATCCGAAAGGAGATCTCAGTCCCAGAACGATTAGAGGTTCGGGGTGAGGTGATCATGCAACTCAACAAGTTCAAAGCGCTCAACCGGAAGAGAGAGGAAATGGGCGAACCACCTTTTGCCAATCCAAGAAATGCGGCTGCAGGTTCAGTTCGGCAGCTCGACTCCAAAATTACGGCCGAACGCCCTCTCGAAATCTACTGTTACGGCGTGGGAGAGATCAGAGGTCGGACATTTAAGACCCATTGGGAGATGTTGCAGGCCTTTCCAAAATGGGGCCTGAGGATCAACCCCCAGATTCAAAAATGCCAAAACATCGATGGAGTGCTCGAATATTACCACGAAATGAATGAGAAAAGAGAGAAACTCCCTTATGAAATTGATGGGATTGTGATCAAGGTTGATCGTCTCGATTTCCAGGCGAGACTGGGTGAAATCTCTCGAAGTCCCCGTTGGGCATTGGCCTTCAAATTTCAGCCCAAGCAGGAGACAACGAAAATTTTGAACATCATCGTCCAGGTTGGAAGGACTGGAGCCCTCACCCCGGTGGCAATGATGGAACCTGTTCAAGTGGGTGGGGTGGAGGTCAGTCGAGCGACGCTCCATAACCAGGATGAGATCGATAAGAAGGATGTGAGGATTGGCGATACTGTGATCATCCAGAGGGCTGGAGATGTCATTCCTGAGGTGGTCCAGGTGATCACCTCCAAACGTACAGGGTCGGAGAAGAAATTCAAGATGCCATCGAAATGTCCTGTCTGCGGTGCTGAAGTGATCAGAGAGGAAGCCATCCATCGATGCATCGGTCTGGATTGCTCTGCTCAATTGAAGGGTCGGATCAAGCATTTTGCCTCTAAACGGGCAATGGATATTGAAGGCCTCGGCGTAAAATTGATTGATCAGTTTGTTGACAAGGATCTGGTCAGGGATGTGGCCGACATCTACTACATCAAGAAAGATGAGATCATCGCCTTAGAGCGGATGGCAGATAAATCAGCCCAAAACATCATCGACGCCATTGAAGAGAGCAAAACGAAGCCGCTATCAAAATTTCTTTATGCCCTTGGCATCCGCCACGTAGGCGAAACCACTGCAGAAGACTTGGCTCGCCATTTTTCACGGCTGGACGATTTTTTTCACCTCACTGAAGAAGATCTCATGGAGGTTGAAGGGATAGGACCTGAAGTTGCGGCCAGTGTCTATCAGTTTTTTAGAGATAAGAAAAACAAGGAATCGATCGATCGATTAAAAAAGGCCGGAGTGAAGGTGATCGAACCTAAGGTGAAGGAAAAGGGGAAATTAGCAGGCAAGGTCTTCGTCTTTACCGGAGCGCTCACGGCCTTTGGAAGAGATGAAGCTCGAAATTTAGTCGAATCCCTGGGAGGCTTGACCGCCTCAAGCGTCTCCAAAAAAGTAGACTATGTGGTCGTTGGTGAAGATCCGGGTTCCAAATTCGACAAAGCCAAAGAATTAGGAATCAAGACTTTGAGCGAAGAAGAATTCAAAAAGATGATTAGTTAGATCGAAATTCTCCGTCTTTCAGACATTGTTAAAAGTGTTCTTTGCACCTTTATCCCAGAAGCTTTTCACTTCCAAAAAGTTTAAAAAAGGAGTATATTACAGACCGTAAT
>CAZFJD010000140.1:5321-8709 GCA_964518775.1 uncultured Syntrophaceae bacterium | reverse complement strand
ACTAAAATCGGTTTGCATACTCGGTTGAGTTAAGAAATCCATCGATCAACCCTAACGCTGAGTTGCTGCTGTCCAGATAATTCACCCAGCATTAGGATTTTGGAGGATTTTGGGGTCAAAGCTACACTATACACTTTGCTATTCTTGCTGTAACCCAAATAGAAGTTTTCCCAACATCTTTTACCTTGAAATGCTCGGTGCTTGACAACCCTGACGTCATGATTCTTAGGAAAATAAATTTGGGGTCGCACCTTCAAAATTCAATTACTAAAAACAGCGTCATAACGATTTTCTTTTTTTCGATCCGAATCCAGTAAAATCATTTCTTTCAACTTTTACTCAAAAAATTCAAGCGATCTGGCGGCCAGAAGTTTCAATGAGCCTTTGGCCAGTTTCGTTAACATTGAGGTTTACCCTGTTAGTAAAGTCCCGCTTTTCAAAATAGGGATGGGTTGTTTTCTTAATTCGATTTGGTTTTTGTTTTCTTGGAAGGCCTTTAAACTTCGATCTCTTAGCAGAGATTAGAATCTGAAGTCACGCCAGAAAGGGACTTTACAGAAGGAGAATTCAAATCATGGAGAAGAAAGACTTTAAAGGTCTTTTTCCATCAATCACCCCCCATTCAGGTGTTGGGTTATCTGTACAATTTGGATACCTCAAAAAGAATTCCTTGTCAATAAAAAACTGGAATTGTGAAAATTCTCTTTTAAATCCGGCCCCGATAAGAAACAAACTGATTTCACTATATAGAGAGTTTGAACTTCTAATTGTTTTTTCCTACTAATGGAGGGAGTTTTTGTAAGTTTTTAGAGGTCTTGCCATTCTTCTAAGGAGATTTTCTTCTTTATACCAAGTTCAATTTCCCTGTTGAGCATTTTAACTTGCGGGACAGAATATTCGGTATTATTGGGGAGAGTGAACGTGAATGACCCAAAACGCATATAACAATGGCTTCCACCTGGCTCCGGTGATTCAAAACCGAGTTTCTTTAATTTCCGTATGAAATCCCTTCGTTTGCATGGTGTCCATTTACCCATGGACAACCGCCTCTTTCAGAACAGGGATTTTATTGTTTAGATTAATCCCACCAATTATGGGTAATTTGTCACCATGTCTTATTTTTACAATCAGCCAACCTTCAAGAACAGACTTTAATTCTTCCTGACATTGATAAAGCGTTTCTCCAAAGGCGATCACTCCTGGGGTTTGTGGAATTTTCCCGGAATAGGTACCGTCTTCTAACTTCTCATAAACTGCTTTGCTCATCGCCTTGTTTATATACTCAATTAGCATGTTGGATAACACCTCCTTTAAATATGAAGTAGATTATATAGAGAATCAAATTCCTTTAAAAGTTTCCCATTATGGACTGCAAAATATTTTTGCAGGGCTTTTATGTGAGCATCTACAGACCTTGGAAGTTCTTTTTGGGTTAAACCCTTCTTTATTGTTTCCATAGGCGAATGAATGTTGAGCGCATTTAATCCGTTACCAATACAAACGCATTAAATGGATTGTCGTTGCAAGGAGTCTCGCTGGGACAAGACGACAGACCAATCCTTTGAAAAGCGAGATTGCCACGCCCTTCTGGCTCGCAATGACGGTGGGCAGTGTCAAAATATTAAATGTGTTTGAACTACTTCTTTTCCTTCTTCTCCCTTTTTTCCAATTCCTTCCTAATGCCTTGGACTTTCTCTCTGAACTCACGGGTGACGGCATCCGATTGGATCTGATCGGTGATGATGTGTGGTGTCATGAGAAGAATCAATTCTGTCTTTTCAGTTGTAAATTGCCGGGTTCCAAAAAGAGCGCCGAAGAGCGGAATTTTGCTCAATAGAGGGACTCCTGTTCTAACTACATTTCTCGAATCCTTAATCAAACCCCCGATCACGATAGTCTGGCCTTCTAAAATGGAGAGGATTGTCTTGGCGGTTCTCTTTCCGAAGTATGGAACCGCCGGAAGAGTTCCAAGGGCAGCCGTATTGAAGGTGCTATCTTCCACGGCGATCTCCATGGTCACCAATCCTCCATCGCTGATCCGTGGGGTGACCGTAAGGATGATCCCGATGTCCTTATATTCAATCGTCCCTTCAACTACATTTGTCGCTGCCGTTGCCGTCGTCGTGTAGGTCGTAGTTAAAATGGGCCGGGACTCTCCAACCTGAATCTTAGCCTCTTTATTATTGGAGGCTAAGACGTTAGGCGATGAGATCACTTTCAACCGTCCCTCATCAGCCGCTGCTTTGATGGCTGCGGTAAATCTCCCAGCCTCTTCTACAATCGAATATCTGAGTCCAAAGCCAGGAATCTCGGTAGAGGGTCCAATCGTAATATCCTGGAGGTATCGTCCATGGGAGGCGGTGTCGAGTATTCTCATAAACTCAATCCCATACTGAGTGTTATCCTTAAGAGTGATTTCCGCCAGCAGAACTTCAATTAAGACCTGTTTCGGGTAAAGGTCAAGTTTCTTGATCGTTTCAAGGATGCTCTTATAGTCCCTGGCGAGTGCACGAATGACCAAGGCATTGTTCGCTTCATCAACAACGATGTTGATCTCTCCCTCTGGTATGGCTGCTGCCTCTTCCTTAGGAGGGGCTGGACTCGGAGGCGCAGGAGGTTTAACGCCCCTGGGAGGGGTCGGCTCTACCACTTTTTCTTTGAATTCAGGTTTCTTTTCCTTAGGGGCCACAAATATTTGCTTAAGGACCTCAGCCAGATCCTTAGCCTTAGCATTCTGGACATAATAGACGAAGACGCCTAATTTCGTCCCCTCTGCTGGTACTTTGTCAAGTTCCTTGAGCCATCCCTCCACTTTTTCAAAGATGTGGGGGATAGAACTGACGACCAGGAGTGAATTAATTCGAGCAATAGGTGTAAATGTTATCCCTACTCCTCTTCCTGATTTTAAGGAGACCTCGAAGGAAGAAAAGATTCGCTCCATCTCCTTGGCAATCTCTGTGACGTCAGCATTGAGCACAGGGTAGATCCTCACCTTCAAGTCGGTGAAGATGTCGATATCGAAGAGGTTGATGATGTCGAGAGATTTTTTGACATTGGGGACGATATCCCCAATGATGAGAATATTGTGGGGGGGATGTTCGATAATATCAGCTCCGTCCGACAGAAAAGGTTTAACGATCTTTGCCACCTCTGTGACAGGAATATATTTTAACGGAACGATCTGGATCATATATCTCTCTTCGGAAGGCAACTTCCCTGGTTCCCCGGTGGTCGAGGGCGCAATGAATAGCTTCTTTGCATCCATTAGAGGAACGATTTCGTAGAGATTCTCTTTTTTGACTGCGGTCGCTCCGTTCAATTTTAGAATGGATTGGAAGATGGAAAAGAGTTCCTCTGCCGCGATCTGGCCTGCGGTATGGATATTGAC
>CAZFJD010000140.1:0-5311 GCA_964518775.1 uncultured Syntrophaceae bacterium | reverse complement strand
CCTTTTACCCTGGGATCGATGATATAGTTAATCTTCATAATCTCCGCCATGACACGGATCACTTCGTAGATGTCGGCGTTGTCAAAATTGAGGACAACACCTGGACCCTTTCGAGCCTCTGGAGGTCTGGCTGGTAAGGGAGGAGCAGAAGGAGTGGGGGAGGCTGGCGTTGTTACTTGAGAAACGGCTGAATTAGCTTTTTGAGATGGGATCGGTGCAGAAGGCTCTTTCGAAACCGGGGGACGCGTTGCAGGAGCTTGTGCGCTCGAAACAGAAGAGGTGATTGGTACCGACTCAGAAGGGGAAGTTTCGGTCTTTGCTTTTGCTTCGTTGGCTTGCTTTCTGGGAGTAATTGCTCCAGGTTTTTCCCTCAACTGTGCGTTCATTCCAGAACAGCTAATCAATCCACCCATTATCCAGGGAATCAGAAATCCCACCCATAACCATCCCGTGGTCGGGTCTTTTCGACTCTCTTTTCTCATACTCTGTGAACTCCTTTCTTCAGCTACTCCGTCTTTCCTCCTTCTTCCATCGAAGGCGATGGAGGTGGAGCAATCGGCGCCATCCTACTCCTTGGCCGTTGAAGAGGCTGGGCAGGAGGGGCAACTGGTGGGGAAGGCACGAGGCCAGGAGGCGCAGGTCTCGGCACCGGTGCTTCGATCGGCCTCTCCTTGGGTGGTTCCGGTGGCTTTCCAACGATCTCTCTTGAAGGAGCCGGTTTAGGGGCTTCAAGGGGTGGTGCCGACGGAGGCAAGGTGCTTGTGATGGTCGTTGGTTTACTCTCGGTCTTAACATGTATCCTTTTCTTCGGCATACTCGGATCATAAAGTAAGACCTCGAAGGTATCCTCTGGTGCTTCCATCACGATCCGGTCCGGCAGTATTTTGGCCAATCGATACTCTCCGATTCGGTCGCCCACCTTTAGGGTCATTACCTCCCTTTCGCCCTTTTGCAGTGGTCTACCGGGATTAACAATGGAAGCAGATTGGTAGTCGCCAACAAACGTCACCCCGTATAAAACTATTTTGGGTCGCGCAGGAGGTTTCTTGGCCGCCTCGGGCATCGAAGGTGTGAGGATAGGGAAGTCCTTTCTTTCAGGGTGAAAGATATTTCTTTCCGCAGCAAGAACATAAGACTGAATGGCTGTGGATTCTTTCTGACCCACGACCGGCGGTGCCCCTTCGATCTTTGTTAAAGTCTTCTTTGCTGTTTCCTTCTCAGAAACCACTTTGATGGGGAGCGTCCATGTCTCATAATTCTTTAGACAGAGAACTGAAACGACAAAGAGAAGCACGAGACAGAGAACGCCATATCGCAATGACATTTATCGCTACCTTCCTTTCTCTTTTGTTTTGGTCCCTTTCATCAGTCCAGAGATAACCAGATTGCCTTGGACATGATTGGGCATCCTGATATTTAGGACGAGAAGGTCCATCTCAGAAATCATCAGTTCCTTTTCGTGCTGTTCGATATCGTGTATGAACTGGCCGAGACTCAACATGCTGTTGGTAGGGTTGAAATCAATCTGGATAGAGACCTTTCTATACGAATTGATCTCTTTTGGTTCAAGTATTCTGAAACTCCGAATGGCAATTCCATTCTTCTCAGAGAGGCGCTTCACAATCTCCTGCAGATTGGCCGCTCCGAGTTGAGGCGTCTCTCCTAAGAGAAGCCTTTTTTGGGTTTCTTCATGCTGTTTGAGGATTCCGTGAAGTTCCTCCTCCGCGGCCTTCCGATTCGAAAGGTATTCCTCGTATCGCGACAGAACCCTTCTTTTTAAGGCGATTTCTTCTTCCGCCCTTTTCTTAGCGTCGACAAGAGGGAGGACTCCAAAGGCATAGATCAGGACGCAAGCCACGATCCCAATCAATCCCCAAAAGAGCCTCTTCTGGGGGACCCTTATGGTTGCCCAAAAAGACCACTTCTTCAAGACCCCATCCTCCCGCTTTCCAGCCTCATTTTGATTTTGAACCTCTCCTTCTCCTTATCGACACCCGCTCTTCTCTCCCTCTCCTTGGTCACAGGGGCTAAGAACTCGACCTTCTCGAAGAGAGGAGATTTATCCAAGACTGGGATCAAATCGGAGGCAGAATCCGCAAATCCACTGATCTCCATCTCCCTGCTGGTATACTTAAGATTCCAGACCCAGACCGTGTCGGGTAAGAGCTGGGCCAACTCCCTCAGCACTGCTATTTTACTGATCTCCGCTGATTTAAACTTTTCAACCTCGGAGATTTCCTTTCTCAAACCTTCCTTCTGTTTTTGCAACTTTTCAACCACCTCCACTTCGGGTTTTTTCTTTTTAATCTCCCCGTTGATGGCCTTCAGTTCATTCCTATACATAATGAAGACGCCGATCCCCCATGTCAGACAGAGCAACAGCGCGAGGAAAGTGAGGATGATGAAAAGGGGTTTCCCAATCTGCCTCGCCCTCTTTCTCATTTCCAGAGGAAGGAGATTGAGGTCGAACTGGGTCTTTGTCAATCCTTTGAGAGGGACGCCAATGGATGAGAAAATTTTGTCCGGTCTCGACGCTCGTCTCCCGACTTCGATTCGATTGAATGGAGGGAAAGAAACACTTTTGATCTGATTATCCTCCCGGAGAGAAGGTAGCATCTTTTCAGAAGCATCCAACCCATAGACGAAGAAAGTCGACTTGGAGAGGGCATCGCTTTTCAACCCCGATCGTCTAAACGCATTGACGATTCTTGACTCCTTTTCCTCGGCGGGTAATGGCAGATGAAAGCTTTCGCGCCAATCCCCTCCCTCGATCAGATTCATCTCAAAGAATGGCTCTGTCACATCGAGCAAGACCGCAATCTCATTTTTCTCCATCGTTTTCTGATAAAAGAAAAGATTGAGGGCTGCGGTGGAAGGGATCTGGATGGAGATGGGTTTTATCCCAACCCTTTTCAAAAGCGACAAATAATAGTCCACTTCGGCCCTCTTTATAAAAGCTGCAAAGAGGTGGAGCCATTCCTTCTCCTCTTTGATAAGATGGTAGTCGAAGCAAATCTCTTTATTGCCGAAGGGGGTATATTTGACCGCTTCGTATTCCAACACCTTTCTCAGGTTCTCTTTTGTAGTAAGAGGGAGTCGGATAAAACGGGCAACCACCTTCTCCCTCGGTATGGAAATGGATACCTTCTCTCGATTGATCGAATGTTTTGACGTAAACTGATTGATCAGGTTGATGACCTGTGCTTCTCGTTCGTCTTTCCGCTCTTCCGGCGGAATGGAATACACCCCGCAGTCCACAAGCTTCACCTTTCCAAAGGACTTTCTGAGCAGGGTGAGAACGAGGTGGTTCTTCTTAAAATCGATACCAAAACTTGAGTCGAACATCAACATCGATTTTCCTTATAGAGCCGATGGAGGTGACGGCTCCCGTTGTAGCTTGGAATCAACGAAGGAGTCCATCCATTGTAAGATCTTATAGCCCCCTTTTTCCCTTGGGTCTATTTTCACGATCGTCTTTAGACCTCGGCCCAATTCGTCCTCTCTCAACCTGGCGCTCGATTCGATGGTATAATAGGCGGTGACGGAACGGAACAGAATGAACCTTCCAATTTCGTTAATGAAGGGAGAGAGCTCAGGCACCCTTTGGAGGAGATCCTGCAAGTTTGCGAACCCTTTTTCCTCACGGGCGTTGACGATGCTCTGAGCCACCTCGCCGGGAATGCCCAGGACTACAGTGAGAATAACTGGAGAGGCACTGTTGATGTCGATCTGCTCTCCTGGCGCGTAGATCGAGAAGATCTCTTTCAATCCGATCCGATCGACGAATTCCTTCTCTCCTTTCTTCGCTCCTTTTCCTCCGTAAAAGAGATCAGGGGTGACTCCCCGGATAAGTAGGAGTTCCTCAATTGAATCTAAATTTCCATTCTTGCATAAATAAGGCTCCTTAAGAGATTGATAATACTCATTCTCGGCACCATTCACACGGTGAAAATCATTTGGGTCCTTCCAATCCAGAATGGAATCGACCACAATGTCCTTCACCTCTGCCTCTAAACCTAATCGATCGATGATTCTGCGAAGCATCGACTCCGAGAGGATATTGATATTGACCTTGCCCGCCTCACTGATGATCCTCACCTCACACGCCCCCTGACTGAACTGGATGAGATAGGGTCTGCCGTCTGCAACCCACTCTCTCTTTTCTGGAGGGGTCTCCTCGGATTTTTGACCCTTTCTTGCCTGCTCAATTCTTGGATCATGTTTGTAGATCAATTCTACAATGGCGCGCTGAACTCCTCCCTGAACCATGGCATAGCGTTGAAGATCCTCTTTATAGTTCTTCGTAATGTGAACTTCTGTCCTCATAGCGAAACAGAACTCCAAGACCACAACAGAGAGGATAGCGATCACCCAAAGGACCATGATCAGGACAATACCTCTTGAATCAAAAATCCGAAATCCGAAATCCGAAATCCGAAATCTGCAATTTCTCATGGAGCGCCTCCAGGAGGGATCCGGGGGATGGCCCTCCTGATCGGGCCTATCCTCACCTCTTCCAATCGGTAAGAGGGAATGGACGCCATGACAGTAACCGAAGAATTTTCTCCTTTGCTTTTTCGATCCTTGCTCCCAGGTTGGTAGGCAGGGTAGGCGATGGTCAACCGAACGAGTCTTGGCAACACCCTCTCCTCTCTTGCATTCCACTGCTCGACCCAACCCTCTTTCCGGTTCTTCGCTGGGTCTTCCTCTTGATAATATTCAAAGCGGACATTGGTGACGCCCTCCAATAAGGAGAGGCCGATCTCTTTCTTTACCTCCTCTTCAAAAAAATTTTTGTTAAGGGCTCTCTGTTCATAAAGAATGAAACGACCTCCCTCATCTCCTCCCTCTTCAAATTGGTAAATGACATAGACCAATCCTTCGGGCTGTTTTGCCTTGATCGACTGAGCGGAGACGAATTTCAACGATCGAGCGTCTCCTTCGAAAGCGAGGTAATCTCCTTCGGGTTTTTGAGTTTTGATCTTGTGTGGGACGATCGACTTGATCTGCTGGGAGATCATGTGGGTAAGGATCCGTACCTTCTGGTATTCCTCTTTTGTTAATTCTCCTCTCCCCCAGGCGGAAAATCCTAAACGGAAAGCGCCAAAGATGATGAGGAGAATAAAGCCGAGGATGGTCAGGGTGACCATCACCTCGATCAGCGTGACCCCTGTAGTTGAAAAAAATTTAGCTCTTCTTCTCAACATCTTTCAATCGAACCGTCTTGTAGGATTCGATAAAAGCAGACCTCTCCTTCAACCCCGACTTCCATAGAACGTTGACCTTGACCTGAAAGAGTTCAGCTGGAGGT
>CAZFJD010000139.1:0-8807 GCA_964518775.1 uncultured Syntrophaceae bacterium | reverse complement strand
TGGCCCTTCCTGAGGGGTCTGAGCGTAACAAACTCCTGGCCCGGCTGATTACGGAAATGGCTTTGCTGAACAAAGAAGGGACCCTGCAAAGACTTCGCCAGATTGATGATTGGGAAACGAGAGATAGGCTCCTCAGAGAAGCAGGGAATACATGGATCAAGGTGGATCCAGTATGGGCTGTGCGAGCGGCCGGTGAAATCTCTGAGAGTGCTTTGCGTTTCGGCCTTTACCAAAAGATCGCAGAGGGAGAGTCAAGAAAAAGGCCTCTTTCAAATCAGGCTGTCCTGATTGCACTTTCTCAGTGGGGGATCGGAAGGGAAAAGGCCAAGAAGAATCAATCCCAGGCCATTCGCCATTACGAAAAGGCATTGCGAGACATCGAAAAATTAACCGACCCACAGGATCGATCCTATCTCTTGAGCGGCCTGGCTTCTGAATGGGCTCCCATGGATGAGGAGAAGGCTATTCAGGTGGTCCATGGGATCTCTTTCCCCGAGCCCTTATCCTATGCCCTTTTACAGATTGGGGCTCAGTTGAGGAAATGGAACAGGAAGGGAGCAGAGGCGGCCTTCCAAAAAACTTATGCGGTGGCTTCTCAAATTAAAGATCCTTCACTCCGAGCAAAAAGATTCCTCCAACTGGGTCAGGAGTGGCAGGTGATCGATCAGGGCAAAGGGAAAGAGGTTCTGAAAGCGGCTGAAAGCGAATTGGGAAGGCGTTCTCTTTCCAGCCGAGATGAAAAGATCCTTGGTGAGATTCTTCTGGCCCAGGCCGATTTAGAGCTTACTGGCGTCCTCTCAATGACACGGAGCATTCGGTCCCCTCTGCTCCGTACAAAAATCCTTTTGGGAAGCGCCAAGACCCTGAGCCAATTGAATATCGAAGAGAACGTGAAGGCACTAGACAAGGCGTTTCAATTTGCCCAAGGCTCGAAAAATTACAGACTCATTGGCAGGATCGCTGTGGCCTGGTCTCTTCTCGATATTGACAAAGGATTGGAACTCCTCTCTCAACTTGATTCCAAAGAGATCCGGTTTAAATCCCTTCGCCAGATGATCCATCATTCCATTCAGAAAAAGAAAGAGGCGAGGAAACTCCTACAAAAGGCGACTGAAGAAGCCATGCGAATGGATGATCTCAAAGAAAAGACGAAGGCTCTCAAGGAGATCGCTGTGGATTGGACCTCTATCGATCGGGAAGAGGCAAAGGCCGTCTATCGAATGGCTTATCAGAGTCTTCAAAAGGCTCCATTTTATGGAATTTAGAGAATGTCACATCCATGCAGACGTCCTGATTCTTGGGGGTGGAAGTGCAGGCTCAATGGCTGCAATCCGTGCCAAGGAAGTCAATCCCTATCAGAGGGTGGTGGTCTTTGAAAAAGGCCACATCCTTTACAGTGGCTGCATTGCACGGGGAATGGATGCACTCAATATTGTTGCAGTTCCCGGAGTAACAACCCCTGAGCTCTATGTGGAATCCAATGGCTTAGCCTGCGAAGGCATTATGGATGAGCCCGTGAACTATCGGATGGCTGACCAAAGCTATTCGATGATGAAGAAGCTCGAAAGCTGGGGGATATTCTTCCCAAAGGACAAGGACGGAAATTATGAAATTCTCCAGGTCCATCCCAAAGGCAAGTTCTGTCTCACCATGAAAGAGCCGGAGCTGAAGACCGTTCTGGCAAAAAAGCTCCAGAGTCTCGGATGTCAGGTCTTCAATCGCGTCATGGGCCTTGAATTGATGGTGAAGGATAGCCAAGTCGTCGGAGCGATAGGGATCAACATCCGCACAGGAGAACTGGTCGTCTGCCATGCAAAGTCAGTAATCCTCTCTTCTGGCGGAACGGCCCGATTTGGCCTTCCGAACAACGGCTATCTTTATGGCGTCTACGACTTTCCGGGAAATACCGGAGATGGATATGCGATGGCCTTCCGCGCAGGGGCAGAAGTGAGCGGTTTTGAATATACTCTCAACTACTACATTATCAAGGATATCAATGCTCCCCTTCTTTACATCACCCTCACCCGAGGAGCCCATCTTCTCACCGCCATGGATGTTCATCTCGGGGATAACCATCCTTCCATCAAGTCGATGTTTGTGGAACACCGAAAAGACCAGGGACCCCTTCGAATCCGCATGAAGCACCTGCCCGAGGAGAAAATCCGGGAGATCGAAGATATTCTCTTTTCGACGGAACGACCGGTGCAGAAGAGGTTCTTTGAGGGACGGGGAATCGACTTTCGTACCAGCGACATAGAGCTCTGGCCTACAGAGTTTTACCTCTGCGGAGGCCATGGTCTGACAGGGATTTTTGTCGATGAGAATGCCGCAACGACCCTGCCCGGTCTCTATGCCGCAGGAGACGTCTCCCTCGTGGCTCGAGGCCACTTGAGCGGAGCCTTTGTCTACGGCCAGATTGCTGCTGAAGAGGCCACAGAGCGAGCTCGGAAAGCTCCTCAGGGAGATGAGGATCCTCGGGTTACAGAAGACTTAAAAAGAGATTTAAGTCAAAGGATGGATCAAAAAGAGGGGGAAGTTTCAATCGAAGAGTTTGAATATAAGGTCCGCCGCCTGATCGGCGATTATGTCACGCCTCCGAAGAATGAATATAAACTCAAGATGGCTTTATCGTGGATGGACCGGTTCCAGAAGGAGATCTGTGAAAAAGTTCGTATGAGGAACATGCACGATCTCTTCAAGGCCCTAGAGGTGGAGAATATTATTCTCTGCGCCAAACTTTCAGCAACCGCTTCTCTGGAGCGTAAGGAGAGCCGATGGGGTTTCTGGCATTACCGCTCCGATCACCCTCAAAAAGACGATACGAACTGGCTGAAACATATCATGCTCAAGAGAGGTTCGGGACCCGGAGAGATCTTGGTCTCCCATCGACCTTTGGCCAGGATGAAAAAGGAAAAGGATGATCGATATTAACTTGTTAACCAGTCTGAGCGATAACATCCGTATCGATCAAGAAAAGTGCAATGCCTGCGGAAGATGTGTGGAGGTCTGTGTCCTTGACAACCTTCGGTTACAGCTCTCCCCGTGCCGTCAGGCATGCCCGCTTGGCATGAATTGCCAAGGATACATCCGTCTGCTTTCACAGGGTAGGATGGACAAGGGCTTAGAGACAGTGAAAGAGGTCATCCCTTTCGGAGGAATTCTTGGCCGGGTCTGTTCACGGCCTTGCGAGGCAGCCTGCAGCCGACTAAAGATCGACGGCCAACCTGTAGCCATCCGGGACCTGAAACGTTTTCTCACCGACCAGGACGGTCAACCTGGATATCCCTCCGTAGCTCAAGAGCTTCCTCAAAAAGTGGCCATCGTTGGTGCGGGCCCGGCCGGTCTTGCCGCTGCTTTTTATCTGCGTAAGTGGGGATTTCGGGTAACCCTTTACGACAAGGAATCTCTCCCTGGGGGTCTCCTCTGCTGGGCCATTCCAGAATTTCGTCTTCCCAAAAAGATCGTGGAAGGAGAACTCAGCTTCATTCAGCCAATGGGCATCGAATTTGTAGGAAATCGGATTCTGGGAAAAGACCTTGAGCTGAATCTATTGGAAAGAGAGTTTAATGCGATTCTACTGGCTATGGGAGCCCATGGACGGATGAAATTGGGCATTCCTGGAGAAGATGATGATGCAGTCTTCCCAGTCTTAGATTTCATGAAAAGAGTTCGGCAGAAGAAATCTCCTCCTGTGGGCAAAAGGGTTGTGGTGATCGGAGGAGGGAATGCCGCCGTGGACGCTGCCCAGACGGCCCGACGTTTAGGAGCGGAAAAGGTTCAATTGGTCAGTTTGGAGAAAAGGCATGAGATGCCGGCTTTTTCATGGAGTGTGACTGAAGCAGAGGAGGAGGGCATCCATATTCAGAATGGTTGGGGCCCAAAGGCATTTCGACTGAAAGGGAAGAGAGTGTCCGGCATCACATTGAAGAAATGCACTGCTTTATACGATTCTCAAGGCCGTTTCTCCCCAATTTACGATGAGAAAACGAGGATCGAAGTGGCTGCAGACACAGTCATCTTAGCCATTGGTCAGAGGCCTGAGACGGACGGGTTAGATTCCTCCCTGTATGGACCGATGGGAGTTCTATGCGATCCGGTCACACTTCAAACACCCAATCCAAAAATTTTCGTTGCAGGGGATTTCATCGGTGGACCGAAAACGATTGTGGAGGGCATGTCGCAAGGGAAGGAGGCCGCTCTATCCATTGAGCGTTTCCTCCTTGGAGAAGATCTCTATTACGGCAGGAAAAATGGGAGTATCTATGAATTGCAATTCGAACCCGACCTCTCACGGGCCAAAACCCGCTCCCGTTTATCTATGCCTTCACTCAAAGTCCCTCAGAGGAAGGGTTTCAAGGAAGTAGCCCTTGGATATTCAAAAGAAGAGGCCGTGGCCGAAGCGGAGCGCTGTTTAAATTGTGGTATGCCTTTTGGGCTACGTACCTGTTGGTTCTGCCTCCCCTGTGAAATTGAATGTCCGGAGAAGGCCCTCTATGTGGAAATTCCTTACCTCTTGAGATAAGGTTGACGTTAAAGAGCGGTGAGCGATGGAAAAATTAGAAAACGTAAAGGCTTTGACATTTGATCTCTTTGGTACTGTTCTCGATCTGGGAGGCAGCCTCACGCCTTTCATCGAAAGGTTCCTGAACGCGAAGGGATCGGGTATCTCCGCGGGTCATTTCTGGGACCAGTGGCGTGCCCGGCAGCGGATCGAACAGTACCAAGATACGATTTTGATGCTGGGACACAGTGGCTATTTAGAGACAGCACGAAGGGCTTTCGTCTACACGCTTGCCTTGAACAAAATCAAAGCGTCAGCAAATGAGGTCCAAGAAATCATGGCAGCGTGGCAAGAGCTCTTTCCTTTTCCAGAGGTCATTCCAGCTCTAAGACAGCTCAAAGCCCGCTATAAACTTGCGGCCCTTTCCAATGGAGAAGCCTCCTATCTCGATCATCTGGTGAAGAATCGAATCCAATGGGATTTCGATGCCGTGATTTCTGTCGATGTGGTGGGTGCCTTCAAGCCCCATCCAGGTATCTATCGCCGAGCGGCTAACCTTCTTGGATTAGAGGTTGCAGAATGTCTGATGGTCTCAGCCAACTCATTCGATGTCATGGGGGCAAGAACCTGTGGATTGAGAGGCGCTTATGTAAACCGTTACCAGCTTCCTTATGAGGACTCCCCATATCAACCCGACATCATTGTCCAGAACTTCACTGAGTTGGCATATGTCCTGACGAAGACTTGACAAATATAACAAAAATAGTAGTCTAATATTGAATTTTTAGAGAGTGAGAAGTATCTGCATGGGAAAAGTTCAGAATCAGAATCGCATCGCTGCGCTCTTTTTCCTGTTCACGGGACTCTTCTTCGCCCTCTATGCACGTACCGTAGAGATTGGAACATTTACGGAGCCCGGGCCTGGATTCATGCCCTTCTTTGGAGGACTAATCCTTGCGGGTATGTCCATTGCCCTCCTTTTCGGAACCTTTATCCGAAAGATGACAGAGCTCGGATCCTCCTTCTTTCCCCAGAAAGATTCCTGGAAGAGGGTGGTGGCTGTCTTTCTTGCTCTCATCGTTTATAATTTAGTTCTCCATCACCTGGGATTTACCTTGACGACCTTTTTTTTCATCTTCTTCCTCGTCAAGTTTATTTTTCCACAGTCTCTAAAAAGGACTTTAATGGTGGCCATCTTAAGTGCCTTAGGTGCCCGGCTCCTCTTTATCAGTTTCTTGGAAACGCAGCTCCCTAAAGGATTTCTTGGGTTTTGATAAACTTATGGATCTAACAAATTACATTCTTCTGGGTGTCCAGACTCTTTTCACTCCGACGAATATTCTCTTCTGTTTCATCGGCGTTGTGATGGGGACCCTTGTGGGTGTCCTTCCGGGTCTGGGGCCCACCGCTGCCATTGCCCTGCTGTTGCCCAACACCTTTCACGTCTCTCCGGTCTCAGCCATCATCATGCTCGCTGGAATCTATTATGGTGCGATGTATGGAGGATCGACCACTTCTATCTTAGTTAATATCCCTGGGGAGGCAGCTTCTGTCATCACCTGCCTCGATGGGTATAAGATGGCCCAGCAGGGCAGAGCCGGTCCTGCCTTGGGCATTGCTGCTTTCGGCTCTTTCATCGCTGGCACCATCTCTGTTCTCGGGCTCATGCTCGTTGCGCCTCCTCTGGCCAAGTTTGCCTTAGCCTTTGGCCCGGCCGAGTATTTCAGCCTAATGCTCATGGGGATCGTCATCCTCATTTATCTGGCCGCAGGCTCCATGCTTAAGGCCCTGATGATGGGCATTTTCGGCTTGCTTCTTGGAACGATTGGGATGGATGCTATTTCTGGGACTCAGCGTTTGACTTTCGGCATTCTTGAACTCTGCGATGGCGTTGGGTTCATTCCGGCCATCATGGGTCTCTTCGGCGTAGCCGAAGTCATTGCCAATGTCGAGCAGGCGATAAGGACGGATGTCATCACCACAAAGGTGAAGAATCTTTTGCCGAACCTGAAAGACTGGAAAGATTCCTTCTGGCCAATTATTCGTGGATCGTTTCTCGGTTTCTTCATCGGCGTCCTCCCTGGCCCTGCTCCAGTCATCTCCTCCTTCAGCTCCTATGCCATTGAGAAGAAACTTTCTAAGACTCCTGAGAAGTTCGGAACAGGAATGATCCAAGGTGTGGCTGGCCCAGAGTCGGCGAACAATGCTGCTACAGGAGGGGCTTTCATTCCTCTCTTCACATTGGGCATCCCAGCAAACTCCGTCATTGCAGTTCTCCTCGGGGCCTTCATGATCCACGGAATCCAGCCTGGACCGATGCTTATCTCCAAGTACCCTCAACTCTTCTGGGGAACCGTCATGAGCATGTACTTAGGAAATGCCATGCTCTTGATATTGAACCTCCCTCTGATTGGTCTCTGGGTCCAAGTTCTGAAAGTCCCCTACCCTATCCTCTTTCCGCTCATCCTTCTTTTCTGTCTGGTAGGTGTCTTCAGCCTCAACTTCAGCCAAGTAGAAGTGGCTTTAATGATTGGCTTTGGAGTCTTTGGTTATCTGGCGAGAAAGTTTCAGTTTGAGATGGCTCCTCTCGTTCTCGCGTTGGTCATTGGTCCCATGATGGAAAATAGTCTTCGCCTCTCCCTCATCATTTCCCAGGGAAGTCCGTGGATCTTTATTCAACATCCTATTTCTGCTGCATTCATCTTTATTACGCTTGTCCTCTTGATCTCTCCTCTGGTTCCCTGGATCGGAAGGCGCCGCAAGAAGCTCCGGGAGAAAGTGGAGGGAGAACAAATCTAATCCAAGAAAGGAGAGAAATGATGAAAAATTTGAAGTGGTCATTCTGGATGTTGGCCATCCTCTCGATCTTTACCATGGACGCAACAGCTCTGGATTTCCCAAAGGGGCCCATCAATTATTGGAACCCCTTTAACCCGGGAGGAGAAGTGGACATCGCAGCTCGAGCCATGCAACCCTATCTGGAAAAAAATCTTGGGGTTCCCCTTGTGGTCAACTACTTCCCTGGCGCAGGTGGAGCGCTTTGCTGGTCAAAGTTATCCGCAGCCAAACCAGATGGGTACACCGTCGGAGGGTTCAGCATTCCCCACATCATCCTTCAGCCAATGTTCATGAAGGATGTCGCCTTCAAGACCGATGATTTCGTGATCATTACGATTGTAGAGTACACGCCGATTGGCCTTGCTGTGAAGAAGGATTTCAAAGCAAACAGCGTGAAAGAGTTTATCGAATATGCCAGGGCCAATCCCGGAAAGGTCAATTGCGGGGGGGTTGGAAAGTTTTCAGGCCACCATTTTGCCACGCTCCAATTCATGAAATTGACCGGTGTCAACCTCAACTATGCGACCTTCACTGGAACTTCTCAGGTCCAGACAGCTATCTTGGGAGGCCACATCGATGCAGCTTTCACGAATTCAACAGTTTTAGTAACAAGCCGGGACCAGATCAAGGTCTTGGCGGTCGGTTCTCCCGAGCGAATGTCCCAGCTTTCTGACGTATCCACTTTCAAAGAGCTCGGGATGGAATTCTATCCCCGAATCGCCCGGGGAGTCATGGTTCCAAAGGCTGTACCTCAGGAAATCCAGGCACGTCTGGAAAAAGCCTTCCTGGATACCATCTCAAAGGCAGAATTCAAAGTCAAGATGGAGCAGGCCGGCTTTGTCCCACAAGTCATGGGCATTGCTGAGTCACAGAAGTATCTGGACGCTGAGACCAAACTGCTTAACAAATTGATCCAGGATTATAATCTGCTTCAACCAACAAAGTAGGTTCGAACATAGCCTTGGAAAAGGAGGGATGATGAAATGAAGACGTTATTAAATGGGTGCCTGATCGTTTCCTTTCTATTATTTTCAGCATACCCGCTGTCTGCCATGGATTTCCCCAAAGGGCCCATCACCTATCTCATCCCGTTCAATCCGGGCGGACAGTCTGATGTGGAAGCCCGTCTACAACAGCCCTATCTGGAGAAGATTCTTGGGGTACCTATCGTGATCAACTATATGCCTGGGGCAGGAGGGGCATTGGCCTGGTCAAAATTCGCAGCCACGAAGCCCGATGGTTATACGGTCTGTGGGATCAATATCCCTCATATCATTCTCCAGCCCCTCTCTCAAAAAGATGTTGCCTTCAAGACAGAAGATCTGAAGCCCCTCTGCCTCTTCGAGTCGACCCCCATCGGACTGGCGGTGAAAAAGGATTCGAAGATCAATTCCGTGAAGGAATTTATTGAGTTTGCAAAGGCCAATCCCGGAAAGATCACCATCGGGATGTCTGGTAAGCTCTCCGG
>CAZFJD010000138.1:2913-8839 GCA_964518775.1 uncultured Syntrophaceae bacterium | reverse complement strand
AATATAGGACTTTTTAGAAATCTTTTTAAAGAGAAAAAACTCATATTAAGCCATCCCAGGGTTCTGATTTACCAAGAACTTTCCAATGCCTTAAGCCCTTTAAGTCCTTTAGAAATTTATCAAAGCCTTCTCAAAAAGAAGAAAAGAATCGGGTTGACTTCCATCTATCGATCCCTTGACCTTTTCGAATCCTTAGGGATCGCTTTCAAAATCGCTAATGGGTCAGCGGTGAAGTATAAACTCTGTGAGTTGGAAGATCACCATCACCATATTATCTGTAAAAACTGTGGGGATGTAGTCGAATTAAACTTTTGTGACATATGCGATTGGTCCAAGAAGGTGATGGAGTCCACCGGTTATCAGGTGACGGATCATCAACTTAATTTTTATGGATACTGTAAGGCGTGTAAGCCCTTACAAACATAGTCTGGTAGTCGTTAGTTTCGTAGTTTTTTAGTCGGCTATGACTATGTGACTACAAGACTATTAGACTCTTGGAGACTCTTGGAGGGATAGAGTGTCCCACATTCACCTACCAGATGGCGTTTTGCCTGTTTGGCTATGGGTTTCCGGATTTATTGTGACCATTTTGGTTGGGATGATCTTTTTTCGGTTTGCTAAGAAAGAGGAGTTAACGAGGCGGCTTCCCCTACTGGGAATGATGGCTGCTGCCATGATCCTTGGTGCCTCGGTTGAGCTCGTCCCCATTGCCTATCACATCAACCTAACCGTTATCTCCGGAATCCTATTGGGGCCTTCCCTTATCTTTTTGGGAACCCTCGTGGTCAATGTCATCTTATCTCTTTTTGGACACGGTGGGATCACTGTCATCGGCCTCAACACGCTCACCCTTTCAATCGAAGGGATCTTGGGTTATCTCCTTTTTCGCCTCTTCTGGAGACTATTCAGAAGATTAACCCCTGCTCTTTTCCTGGCCACTTTCCTGGCCCTTTTCTGTTCCACTCTCTCTATGGTCGGAGCGGTGTGGTTAGGGACATCCCATTATGAAGAATTGATACACCAGGAGAATCACAAGGGGATTTTTGAATTTAAGCTTTTGAAAGGCGGGAGGGATCATCCCGAAGAAGGTGTCACAAAGGATAGAGTGAACCTGAAGCGTTTTGTTGCCATTGTTCTTCCGTTAGGTTTCATTGGTTGGATACTTGAAGGCGTGATCACCTCTTTGATTGCCCGATATATCCATCGGCTGCGGCCAGATTTATTGAAACTGGAAAGAAAATAAAAGTTTTTGGTCTAAGGGGTAGGGTTAAGACGCCCGTTTCGTCGATGGGTTAGGTCGTTAGGCTTCCTCGCCTTAACCCAGTAACCATTTTTATCGTTCGTAGGTGATAAATCCGTCTTAAAGTTTAAGAGGGAACTCGTTTGATTCAGCTTTCGTATCTTGACTATTCTGCGGTTGAGGGGAAGAGCTTTCTCCATCGTCTGTCTCCAACATTGAAAATCGTTGGGATGGCCATCATTTTGCTTGGCGTCGTGATGGTGAGGAATCTTTCTGGACTCCTTCTCCTTTATGTTATCCTCCTTGGGCTTTTTCTCGTTTCTCGAGTTCCGTTGAAGATATTTTCTCTCACTCTTTACCCTCTCATTTTTGCTGTCCTCTTCACCTTCATCTCAGGCTTTCAAATCCGTTTTATCCTCCTTGTCTTCCTTAAGGTTCTCTGCGGATCAACAGGGGTGGTTCTGCTTTTGGCGACTACCCCTTACCCTTCCATCTTTCAAGTCTTAGGAAGGGTTCTTCCTTCAGTTTTTGTGACGGCCCTCTTTTTGACTTATCGGTCGATCTTTATTCTCCTCACGGTTCTGGAGGAGACGGAGACTGCTCTCTACCTGCGCGGCGGGCTTCAATGGCGACACCCCTGGAAGAGCCTGAACAATATTTCAAATGCTTTTGGCCATCTCATCATCAAGGGGATCGATGCTAGCGAAAGGATGTACGAGTCAATGGTCCTTCGGGGGTTTAAAAATAAGATTCATTACTTAGAAAATAAGGGCCAAGGTTAAGGTTATGGTCAAGATGCCGGTTTAGCCATAGGGTTTGGGTTATGTTATTAGTCTTTAACACCTAACCTTTTACCATTAGACCAGACAGGCTTCCTGACCTTGGCCTTAACCTACTAACCCTAATTTTCATTGCTCATGGAAGGTCCTGTGGCCATGACCGATTGCAGAGGAGAATAAGGTTATGCAACAAGGGGAAAGAATTGTTGAAGTCGATTGCATCACCCATGTCTATCCGGATATGACCAAGGTACAGATCTGTGGTCTCGACTTTGTCGTCAATCAAGGGGAGAGGGTGTCGATCCTGGGATCGAACGGCTGTGGAAAGACCACTCTGCTTAAACACCTCTTGGGAGTCCTCGTACCGAGGGATGGAAGTGTGAGGGTGTTTGGGCTGGATCCGGGGAAGGAATATTCAAAGATCAGGCAGAGGATCGGTGTTGTCATGCAAGATGTGGATGAACAGATCCTCGGGCCAACCGTTTATGACGACATCCTTTTTGCCCCTCTGAATTATGGGATGGAGACGCAGAAGGCAGAGGCCCTTGGAAAGGATGTGATTGAGCGATTAAATATTGGACCGATCCAGAGGAAGATTGTGCATTACCTTTCGGGTGGCGAAAAGAAGAAAGTTGCTTTGGCCGGAGCATTGGTCATGGAGCCACACCTTCTCATCCTTGATGAACCATTCACAGGATTGGATCCGGTTTCGAGGAGGGATCTCATCCACATTCTGAACGAGTTGAATCGAGAAAAAGGGATCACCCTCATCATGACGCTCCATGAAGTCGATCTGGTATCAGAAGTCACGGATATCCTTTACCTCATGCACGGCCATGGAGATCTTAGCGAGAGGGGAAGCCCAGAGGAGATTTTCGGAAGGTTTAAAGACTTAGAACATTTCAATTTGGAGGAGCCCACCGTGACGAGACTCTTCAAAGGATTAAAGGACGAAGGGCTCGATTTTGGAACCCCACTCCATTTGGATGAAGCGATCCAGTCGATTAAGAAATACTGTGATGAAACGAAAAAGGCTAATCGCTCATAGCTAATGGCTGATAGCGAGAAATTTTCAGAATGAAACTGGGAAACTTTTGTTTGAGTAGTCACCTTGTTCTGGCACCGATGTCCGGGATTACGGACTATCCCTTTCGCCGAGTGGCGAAGAAAATGGGATGTGGTCTCGTCTTTACAGAAATGGTCAGTGCAGAGGGATTGCTACGTAAAGGGGAGTCCTTATTAAGAATCAGAAAGGAAGAGCATCCGATCTCTGTTCAACTCTGTGGCTCGGACCCAGGGATTTTAGCCAATGCTGCTGAAATGGCTGAAGCCATGAGTGCAGATGCAATCGACATCAATATGGGATGCCCGGCTCAACAGGTCGTTGAGACCGGAGCAGGGGTTGAACTGATGCGATCCCCTGAAAAGGTTGGAACGATCATCACGGTGGTAAGGAGGAAGGTAAAGGTTCCCCTTACGATAAAAATTCGTTCTGGATGGGATGGAGATCACGCCAATGCTGTCGAGATCTCCAAGATTGCTGAGGACTGCGGTGTGGAGGCAATCTCTCTTCACCCCAGGACAAAGGTCCAGGGCTTTGCTGGACGAGCAGACTGGAAATTGATCGGAGAGGTGAAGAGATCGATCCGTATTCCGGTCATTGGGAATGGAGATGTAACCACCCCCTTTCTCGTAAAGAGGATGATCGAAGAGACTGGGTGTGATGGGGTCATGGTTGGAAGAGGTGCCTTGGGAAACCCTTGGATCTTTGGCCCTGAGCATTCAACTTTCTTAAAAGAAAAAACCCCTTTCTGCCCTCCTCTGATGGAAAGGGAACGTATCATCGCCTATCACTTCTCGTTGCTTCGAGAAGACTATGGAGATGAAGGTGCAATCAGAAAGATTCGACGGCATGTGGCCTGGTATACCAAAGGTCTTCCTTTCAGCAACTCCTTTCGTTCGAGATTATTTGAGATAAGGGACAAAGAGGCATTATTCGGGGCGATCAGATCCTATTTTGACCCTTCGACTGCGGCCAAATGCTGCTCTTCAGAACAGGGGCAAGGGCGCGCTCAGGGTCAACCCTGAGCCTTCGGGCCGAGACTTCGGCGAACTCAGTCGAGCCGCTCAAGCTGAGCGCAAGCTCCAGCCTTCAGGCCGGAGGGAGGCCGAAGGGTTGACATCATTGAAGGGAGAAACCAATGCCAATCGTTCGCATCAACGGCAAGCCAATCCACTATTGGGTAGGAGGAGGTTCTGTAGCGGGGAAGGAAGTCGTCCTCTTCATTCATGGGGCAGGGGGAAGCCAGTTTAGCTGGAGTTGTCAGAAAGATTTTTTTGAAAAGCAGTTCAATCCTGTCATTATTGAACTCCCTGGCCATGGAGAATCAGGAGGCGAGGGAGAAGAGGAGATCGGAAGGTATGCCGAACATGTCTATGCTTTTGTGAAAACGATGGGTTTCTCGGAAGTCTCCTTGGTTGGGCATTCGATGGGTGGAGCGATCGTCCAGACCTTGGCCTTGACTCACGGAGAGGTAATTAAGAAGATCGCTTTGGTAGGAACTGGAGCGAAATTGAGGGTGTTCCCTATGATTCTGGAGGGCATCAAGGCTAACTTCGAAGAAACGGTTCAGAAGATTGTCCGGTTTGCTTACTCTCGAAAGGCTTCATCGGATCTCATTGAGAAAGGCATTTCGGATATGATGCGATGCCAACCCGAGGTCCTTTACGGCGACTTCCTTGCCTGTGATCGGTTCGACATCATGGCCGAAGTTGAAAAAATCGACCTCCCTACTCTCATCCTCTGTGGGGATGAAGATGAACTCACGCCAGTGAAGTACTCACAGTTCCTTCACAGTCGGATGAAGAGGTCGAGGATAGAGATCCTTCCCAATGCCGGCCATATGGTGATGATGGAGGCACCTCAGGCATTTAATGAGAAGCTTGGAGATTTTTTATTAAAAGGACTCAAGGGGTCTAGGATCCAAGGAGCTAAGTGAAATGTTTTTTAGAGAAGAAACACTTGAACCCGTGTCGCCTCGAATCCTTGGACCCTTTTCAATGTGGACAATCTTATGAGACGCTGGTTGGCAATCAGCCTTCTCGTCCCGCAAGGATTTGGAGAGCCGGTTTCAAATTTCCTGATCGAGCAGGGGGCAACCGGAATCGAAGAGGGTGCTGGAGATTCAAAAGGGGAAGGGGTAAGGGCCTATTTCCTTGAAGATGGGAGGGAGAAAAAGGTTCTTCGGGGTCTTTGCCGGTATCTCGAATCGCTCAAGATTATCGCACCTGAAATCTCTCAAACCCGAATTGAGACAGCCTCCATTCCAGAACAGGATTGGGGGGAGAACTGGAAGAGGTTTTTCAAACCTATTGAGGTGACATCGAAAATTTTGGTGAAACCGCCTTGGTCTCGGATTCGGCTGAAGAAAGATCAGATTTCCATCGACATCAACCCGGGGATGGCCTTTGGAACTGGAACCCATGCGACGACAAGACTCTGCTTGAAAGCCTTGGAGAGGTTTCTTCGGAAGAAGGGTCTTTCTGTTCTCGATGTGGGAACGGGTTCAGGGGTTCTATCGATTGCCGCTGCGAAATTAGGGGCTGGGGAGATTTGGGGTTTGGATGTTGACGGTGCGGCCATCGGGAATGCAAGGGAAAATGTGAAGCGAAATGGTCTCTTTGATGTCATCAAGATGCGAAAGGGAAGGATCGGGGACATTCGGAAACGGTTCAATGTGGTGGTGGCCAACATCGATCAGAAGAATTTGAAGCGAATGAAATGGCCTCTGATTCGCCATCTGAAAAGCAGTGGTCTTCTTATCCTCTCGGGAATATTGGAAGGGGAGGGTGCGAGACTGCATCAACACTACCTTGAGTCAGGACATTTTCAGTGGGCAAAAGTCAC
>CAZFJD010000138.1:0-2813 GCA_964518775.1 uncultured Syntrophaceae bacterium | reverse complement strand
GATGCCCAGGTTTTATGTTCCTCAGCCTCAGATTGAAAAAGGCATGCTGAGGATCGAAGGCAATGAAGTGAGGCATATTCGAAGGGTCCTTCGTCTTAAGGCAGGGGACGGGATCCTGGTCTTCAACGGTTCGGGTAAAGAGTATGAAGGCAAGATCGTTGAGGAAGGGGCCTCCTTAGTCGTGATCGAGATTCGGAATATCTTTTCTTCCATAAGAGAATCTCCCCTGGAAATCACTTTGGCCCAAAGTCTGCTCAAGGGCGAGAAGATGGACTATGTGATCCAGAAGGCGACGGAGCTGGGGGTGAAAGAGATCATTCCTTTTTTCTCCTCTCGCTCTGTTCCCCTCTTAGAGAGACCGAGACGAGCGGAACGCCATCGCCGGTGGGATAGGATTGCTGCCGAAGCCTCAAAACAATGCGGAAGAGGAATAGTCCCAAGGATCGATCCACTCCAGGACTATTCGGAGATGCTTCAAGGTATTTCTCCGGACTCTCTTCGTCTCATCTTTTGGGAGGAAGGGGGGGAGAGATTAAAAGAGGTTTTGGAAAGATCAAAAGGAAAGACAAAAATCTTCTTCATCGTCGGACCGGAAGGGGGATTGGACCAAGAGGAGGTCGGTCATGCAAAAGAGAGAGGATTCATTCCTGTCACCTTAGGGAAGAGGATATTGAGGTCTGAAACAGTAAGCCTCTGTTGTCTCAGTATTCTTCAGTTTGAATGCGGGGATATCGGGTAAACCCCGTTGTTGAAAAGACGTCAACCTGCAAGATCACCTGAGCGATTATCAAACATGACCGCAAGAATTGCATATTCTCTTTGGCATCATTATGTTCAACTACGGGGTAAAAAGGAGGGCCAATTCCTTTTGGGAATGGCCCTCGGGCAAGAAAGGAGGGGTATGAAGAGAGGTGGTTATGCTGCCTTTTTTTCTAAAGTGTTGACAAACTCTTTGTAAGCTTTACATTCGTGAACTTGTTTACACTTTCTCTTGCAAACTTCAATGTGAATCTTGGGGCTTCCTTTCCTTTTGTCACAAATAAGATAGCTCATTTTAGAATCCCCTTTCCGCTTGGTCCATCCGTCATGTAGTTCAATATGTTGAAGCAAAACCATTATAAAACACAAAATATAGAAATGTCAAGAAAAAAATTCAATTTTTTTGAGAAAATTTCTGTTGCAATTTCAATAACTTATAAATTTAAAGAAAAGTAAAGTGATAGTTTTTCGGATAATCCTTTCGGAATTTAAAGAATAATGAGCTTTGTGATCAGACTTAAACCGTTTAGGCTTTGGAGTCCAAACTTTGAACTTAAGACAATAGTGGGTTAGCGACTGGGGAGACCAGGAGGGGTTTTTTCTTCAATGGCAATGCCTAAGCGTTCAACTCCTGAATTCTTGGCCACATCGAGAATTTGAACTACCCGATCGAAGACCACGCTCTTGTCCGCCCGGACAATCACAGGCCTCATTTTGTCAAAGGCGATAAGGGATTGTAACTCTTTCCTCAAGTCCCTGAGGTTCTTTGGCTTATTACTGAGGAAGACTTCATTTCGACTGTTGATTGTAACGACAATGGGGGTTTTCTGATCCGAAGGTGCTTTGATATCGGCCTTAGGAAGTTTCACAATGATTCTGGACTCTCTTGCAGGGTTGAACGTGTAGACCAAACTGAAAGCGGTGAAGAAGAAGATGAAGATATTGAGAATGATGTCGGTCAATGCAATGGATTCTAAGCTAACCCTCCTATCTCGATGTGTTTTAATCTTCATTTTTTAACCCCCTCGCTCCCCTTTGTTAGGATATCGATGAGTTCATTTCCGTAATAGGTGATTTCTTGGGCGTAGGCCCTTATCTTTCCGAAAATGAGGTGGTAGAGGATAAACGCAGGAATGGCCACAATGAGCCCCGCTGCTGTGGTGATCATCGCCTGATAAATCCCAGCTGCCAAAGCACCTACAGTAATATTGCTTCCAAGCTGTTCCCACGCCATAAAGGCTTGAATGAGACCGACGATGGTTCCGAGGAATCCGAGCATAGGCTCTACACCAATGATGATGAGCAAGGCACCTAAGTATCGCTCCAAATATTGGACCTGTTCATCACCTTCTCGTTCCATCATTGACTCTATTTCCTCTCGTTTCAGGGTACGGTTGAGAATTCCCAATTTAAACACATCGGCAATGGGATGCCTCACCTTGTCACATCGTTCCAAGGCCTTCTGAAATTGTCCTCTTTCCAAAGAGAGAAAGACCTCTTGCGCGAACTGTGAGATGTTCAGGCGAATCCTCCAAAGGGTCCAGAGCCGTTCCAAAATGATGGCCAGAGCAATGATCGATCCGAGAACGATGGGGATCATGATGGGTCCCCCTTTGATAATCAATGATACGAACATCCGATACCTCCGCACCTGCCTGCGGTAGGCAGGCGCAGGCAGGGATGAAAAAATAGGGCAATTGGGATTGCCCTAAACCGAAAGCAAAGTGCCGGGTCGCGGAATCGAACCACGGACACGAGGATTTTCAGTCCTCTGCTCTACCGACTGAGCTAACCCGGCGTCCTGACAAATTCAAAATTTTATATATATTAACTTTCATGATGTGTCAAGTCTCTTAACCCATTTTATATTCTTGGATATCTAAAAACCAGTGTTTCCAGAAGCCTTCTTTCAGGATTGCGCAGCTCTTTGTTATGTCGATCTTCTTCTTGAAAATTGGACCATCGATAACAAAAGTATGAAACTCCCCATTTTCGCCGCAGATGAAATTGAGAAGATATTCCACTTTGTACCCTCTCTTCATTGCCTCATAAGA
>CAZFJD010000137.1:0-8922 GCA_964518775.1 uncultured Syntrophaceae bacterium | reverse complement strand
ATGCTGGAACAAGATGAAGGGGCTCGATTGGAGGATCTCAACAACTATCTAATTCTCCTTCAAAGAAATTCGATCCCGGCCCTTATCCGATTGTTGGGAGAACGGAAGAAATCAAAGGCGAGAAGGTTGATCTGTGATGCCCTCTCCGAAATCGGGAGAAACTCTTTTGAGCTGTTTACGTCCTATATGGATGACCCGCGTTGGTATCTGGTTCGAAATATCACCTATATCTTGGGCCGAATAGGGGATGAGGAGTCTGTCCCTTATGTCCAAAAGGCGTTCTTTCATGGCGATCCTCGGGTAAGAAGGGAAGCCATCCAGTCATTAGGGTTAATCGGCGGTTCCAAGGCCACCGGACTCCTGGTGAAGGCCTTGGCAGACGAAGATTCTCGGATCCGGGCGATGGCTGCCATCAATCTCGGGAAGGCTGGCCGGAAAGCAGCTGTGGCACCCCTTCTGGAGGTGGTTCAGTCAAAGGATTTTCAAAAAAGGGAGTCGACCGAGGTGAAAGCCTTCTTCGAAGCAATCGGGATGGTGGGAAGCTCTAAAGAGTCGGTTGCCGTGCTAAAGGAACTGCTAGAACGGAAGAGTTGGTTTGGTCGGGGCAAGACGGATGAGATTCGCATGGGAGCAGCCCAAGCCTTAGCTATGATTGGCACTCCGGAAGCAAAGGCCATCCTAATGGCGGGGAAGGATTCGAAGGATGAATCGATACGGGATGCCTGCCTTCAGGCGTTGAGTGGTTTAACCCGCAAGGAGCCAACCACATGATACCAGAGAAAGTGCAAGCCCTTGAAGAGGGGCATCTCCCAACGAAACTGGGAACGGAATTTATCTCGGTCTTTTATCGCTTGCTTAGAGGAACGACTCTCTATAATCGGAAAAATGCTCTGATCGAACGCCTGACGCAAGAGTGTGTCCAGGCCATCCATTCCATCCTCGAGTCAGAGGGCCGTCTTTCTCTTAAGATTATCCGTGACAGCTTCTTCTTTAACAATGTCAAAATCCAGGTGAAAGTGGACCAGTATTCCATCCTCAAAGGTTTTCTCCAGGAGATGAAAAATCGGTGGATTGGAGAACTGGAGTTTACGGAAGACGTGGAGGCAGAGAAGCTCAAAGATTTCGTCTACCTCATTTCCGAACTGGAGGAGAATAACGAGAGCAATTACCTTCTCGTGATGAGGTATTTGGAACAAAAAGGCATTGATTCCATCGATGTGGGCAAATTGGAGATTTTTAAAGATGAGGAAGTCTATGTCGATTCCAGAGAGAGGAGGGAATTCTCGAAAGAGGTCTTTTTTAAGTCGATCAACTTGGTAAAGGAGGTTGTGGATAGCGTCAGGCACCAGAAATTGGTCAATATCCGAAAAGCCAAGCGCCTCATGCAGAACGCGGTCAATGCCATCGCCGAAGATGAGCCTACCTTATTGGGATTGGCCAATATCAAGAATTATGATGAGTACACCTTCAACCATTCTGTGAACGTGGCCATCTATTCTATCGCTATAGGTCAGAGGATAGGGATCCCAAAGAAACACCTCTCCCATCTCGGAATGGCAGCCCTCTTCCACGACATCGGGAAGACGAGAATTCCGAAAGAGGTGCTGAGCAAGCCAGGGAGGTTATCGCCGGAGGAGTTGGCTCTGGTGCGATATCATCCCATCTATGGCGTGGAGACCGTGATGGCGATGAAGGAGTGGGGAGAGCTTTCCAGCCGAATGATTGATGCTGCTTTTGAGCACCACCTGAAATATGATTTGACCGGCTATCCGAAACCGACTCGGAAACGGAAACTCACCCTCTTTGGCAAGATCATTGCGATTGCTGATTTTTATGATACCCTGGTCAGACCGAGGGCAGGCAATCGGTTTCCGTATGTCTCAGAGAAGATTTTGGGGATCATGCTGGAGCGGAGCGGAAAAGACTTCGATCCTGTGCTGGTGAAGGTATTTATTAACATGATCGGCGTCTTCCCTCTTGGGACTCTTGTGTTATTGAATACGAACGAGATAGGAATTGTTGTTCAAATTCAGGAGGATACAGAACATCTCGATCGGCCCAAGGTTAATCTCCTCTATTATGGTGATGGGGAGTATCACAGGGGAGAGATTGTGGATCTCAGGGAGGCGGACGAGGCAACTGGCGAATTCAAACGGAGCATCGTCAGAACCCTTGACCCGAACCAATACCACATTAATGTCGCAGAGTTTATCATTTAAATTAGGTAAAAAACAAGTCTTGGGTTAAGGTCAGGGCAAGGATAACGGTTTCGTTGTTGGGTTAGGTTATTTGGCTTTAAATCTTTGGCCATAACCCTTACCTAAGGTCCAAACCGGCTTCTTAACCCTGACCAGACGGCTAGTTTCATTCCTCGAGCGTGGCCTCCAGGCACCGAGTACTAATTGAGTAATTCCCTAAATCTTCTTTTTTGCCTCTTCCCATAACTGGTCCATTTCAGCGAGGTTCGATTGGTCGAAGGCCTTTCTCCTTTTTTGGAGCGAGGTCTCAATGTATTGGAATCTTGAAATAAATTTCTTCACGGTCTTTCTCAATGCCTGTTCCGGATTGATTCCAAGAAACCGAGAGAGATTCACCAATACAAAGAGGAGGTCTCCCATCTCTTCTCGCATCCTTTTTCGATCCTGAAGAGAGAGGGCCTCTCGAAACTCTTTCATCTCTTCATTCAATTTTTTCAAAACCCCTTTGAGGTCGGGCCAATCGAAACCTAAGCGAGAAACCCTTTCCGTCAGTTGATAAGCCACGGAGAGGGATGATGAATCTAAAGGGAGTGATTTGAGGACCGACCCGCGAGGAGCCTTCCCGCTACGTTTTCTAATTTCGGCCTCTCTTCTTCTATCCTTTATTTTCATAATCGCCTCCGATTTTTCGAGAGTTGCTAAGGCCTCGTTTTTATGTTAATTAAATAACTTTAAAATAAAGGATTTTTGGATTATATTCAATTGCGGAAGTGGGTCGCTGCTCGGCCTCTGATACAGAAAGGAAAAGCAATGGATTACCGACAAACACTCAATCTCCCGAAGACCGATTTCCCAATGAAGGCGAATTTGGCGAAGAGAGAGCCTGAAATTCAGAAGGCGTGGGAAGAGAGGGGGATTTATCGTCAACTCAGCCAAGGGGCAAGAGGTAGGCCCAAATATATCCTTCACGACGGTCCTCCGTATGCCAATGGAAATATTCACATCGGAACTGCTCTGAACAAGATCCTGAAAGATTTCATCGTGAAATCGAGGTTCATGTCCGGATACGACAGTCACTACGTTCCAGGGTGGGACTGCCATGGATTGCCCGTCGAGCATGAGGTCGAGAAGAGCCTCGGTGCTAAGAAAGGAGAACTGAGCGTCGTTGAAATCCGGAAGCGATGTCGCGAGTATGCGACAAAATACGTTGGGATTCAGAGGGAGGAGTTCAAACGTCTTGGCGTTTTTGGGGAGTGGGAAAATCCTTATCTCACCATGAATTTTTCTTACCAGGCAACGATTGTGAGGGAGTTTGGAAAGTTTCTCTTAAACGGTTCGGTTTACAAGGGAAAGAAGCCGGTCCATTGGTGTTCGACCTGCAAGACGGCATTAGCCGAGGCTGAAGTAAAATATGAGGATCATGAATCAGCCTCAATCTATGTCAAATTCAAGATGATTTCCGAGATCTCAAAAGAGTTCCCCAGCCTGAAAGAGAAGCCTGTTTTTGTGGTCATCTGGACGACGACTCCGTGGACTATCCCAGCCAACTTAGCCATCGCGCTCCACCCAGATTTTCCTTATGTGGCAGTCGATGTAGGCGGGGAGGTCTATGTCTTGGCAGAGGGCCTTCTGAAAGAGGTGATGCAGAAGTTCGGCATTCAGAAATATCAGATCCTGGAGAAATTCCAAGGGAAGAGGCTGGAAGGATTGAAATGCCGTCATCCCTTCCTCAACAGAGATTCGCTCATCATTCTTGCTTCCTATGTGACCTTAGATGCTGGCACAGGATGCGTGCACACAGCACCTGGCCATGGCCAGGAGGACTACGAAAGTGGAGTTCAATATGGGTTGGACATCTACAGTCCGGTCGATGATGATGGTCGATTCACAGAGGACGTTTCTTTCTTCGCTGGACAGTTTGTTTTCGATGCCAATGAAGCGGTCAACCGAAAACTGAGAGAGGTTGGGGCACTCCTGAGAGAAGAGATGATGGTTCACTCTTACCCCCATTGCTGGCGCACCAACGACCCCATCATCTTTCGCGCAACAGAACAATGGTTCATCTCGATGGACAAGAAGGGATTGAGGCAGGATGCTCTCCGGTCAATCAATGAGGTGAACTGGATCCCTCCCTGGGGCAGGGATCGAATTTACGGAATGATACAGAACAGACCGGACTGGTGTGTCTCCAGACAGCGGGCCTGGGGGATTCCAATCACTGTCTTCTACTGCAAGACATGCAAAGAGCCACTGGTCAATCAGGAGACGATCAACCACGTCGCACATCTCTTTGAGGAGAAAGGAGCGGATGTCTGGTTTGAAGAGGAAGCGGATCACCTTTTACCGGAAGGGGCCAAATGTACGCGTTGCGGCGGAAAAGCGTTCTTGAAAGAGATGGATATTCTCGATGTTTGGTTCGATTCGGGTGTCTCTCATGCGGCAGTTCTGGAGGGCAAGGAAAATCTCGAATTTCCAGCGAGCCTCTATCTCGAAGGGAGCGACCAGCATAGAGGGTGGTTCCACAGTTCCCTTTTAACCTCGGTGGGGACAAGGGGCCATGCTCCCTACCGCTCGGTCCTGACTCATGGGTTTGTGGTCGACGGGGAAGGAAAGAAGATGTCAAAGTCTGCCGGGAACGTGATTGCTCCTGAAGAGGTAATTAGTAAATTAGGAGCAGATGTCTTAAGGCTCTGGGTTGCGGCAGAGGACTACAAGGATGACATCAAGATCTCCAACGAGATCTTGAAACGATTGGCCGATGCTTACTTCAGGATTCGGAATACCTATCGTTTCCTTTTAGGGAACCTCTATGACTTCGATCCTGAAAAGGACCGTGTTCCCTACGTTGACCTTGAGGAGATAGACCGGTGGGCCCTCCACCAGCTCCAGAAACTCATTCTGAGGGTTCGAGAAGCTTATGAACGTTTTGAGTTTCATGTCGTTTACCATAGTATCCAGAATTTTTGTGCCGTTGAAATGAGCAGCCTCTATTTCGATATCTTGAAGGACCGGCTCTATACGTTTTCACCCCTCTCTCGAGGCCGGAGATCGGCCCAGACCGCGCTTTATGAGATTTTGAGGGCCCTGGCCAGCCTCCTGGCTCCCATTCTCTCCTTCACGACCGAAGAGGTCTGGAGCCATGTTCCAAGAGGTTCGGGCAAGGCTGAGAGCGTTCATCTTACCCAATTTCCCGAATTGAAAAGCGAATATTTGGATGAGGATTTGAGCAACCGGTGGGAACAGATTTGGGAAATTCGGGCCGTTGTGACCAAAGCCTTGGAGGAGGCGCGAAAGCAGAAGGTGGTGGGTCTCTCTTTGGATGCCCAAGTTCATCTCTATCTTCCTGAAAAGATCTATCAGTTTCTTCAACCGTACCAGAAGGATTTGAAATCGGTCTTTATTGTATCGTCCGTCACCCTTCATAAGGATGAAAAAGAGGTGAGGGCGGAGGTGCTCAGGGCGGAGGGGGATAAATGCGATCGATGCTGGAATTATGATGTGAGCGTCGGTCGCCATGAGGAGCATCGAACCATCTGCCAAAGGTGCATCGAGGCCATCCAATCGTGAGCGGGATATCAGGAAATCAGGGCATCAGAGCATCAGGACATCAGGAAGTTAGGACTATTTTTTAACCTGATATACTGATACCCCGATAGCCGCAAACTGGTAACCTGCTTACCTGATAGCCTTAATTTTCTTTTGGTGGGAAATGAAACGAAAGTATTGGGTTCTCATCATTACCTGTAGCTGGGTTTTCTTTGTTGATCAGTGGACCAAGTACGCTGTTCAACAGAGGTTGATTCTCTATCAGAAAGTGGAGGTGATTCGAGGGTTCTTTAATCTTGTTCATGTGAGGAACACAGGTGGGGCCTTTGGAATCTTTGGCGGAGAAAGAGGAGGGCTTGGTTCTTGGCTCTTTGTTGTAGCCTCTCTTATCGCCATCGGATGCATCCTCGTTCTCTTTTTTCGATTGAGGGAGGACGAAAAAACAATTTCCCTCTCTCTGTCTCTGGTTCTGAGTGGTGCGCTTGGAAATCTCGTCGACCGTCTCCGGTATGGAGAGGTTGTGGATTTCCTCGACTTCTACCTATTCTCCTACCATTGGCCTGCATTCAATATCGCGGATTCTGCGATTTGTCTCGGTATCGGTTTAATGGCCTTGGAGTTATTGATCCGAGATCATCGGAGGTCCAAAAATAAATAATTTTTCAATCCCAAATGTGAAAATCCCTGCCGGCGCCTGCCTGCGGTAGGCAGGGCAGGCAGGCAAATGTCAAAGGAATGTCAAAATTCAAAATCAATGGTTCGACAAGCTCACCATGATTTTATTCTTCAGCATTTTCAAACAGTCATCCTGAGCCTGTCGAAGGATGAAATTTGGATTTAATTTGAACTTTGACATTTGACATTTTCCTTAAAAAATGTATCCCATCCTTTTCCGATTGGGCGGGCTGACGATCTATGCTTATGGATTTTTCCTTATCCTGGGCATTGTTGTGGCTGGAACTCTCGCCGTTCTGAAGGTTCGAAAAGAAGGTCTTCATCTTCCTTTCGAGAGAGTTGCTGATCTCTTCTTCTACAGCGTATTGTCAGCCCTTGTCGGATCGAGGATCCTCTTCGTTCTGATCAACTTCGATCTTTACCGAGAAACCCCCCTTCGGATATTTAAAATCTGGGAAGGAGGGCTGGTCTTTTTTGGAGGGCTTCTTCTTGCGATCGGAGTCTCGATTGCCTATATGCGCTGGTATCGATTGCCCGTCGGGAAGTTGTTCGACCTCGTTTCTCCCTCTCTCGCTATAGGTCTCTTTTTCGGCAGATTCGGCTGCTTCTTTGCGGGGTGCTGTTATGGGAAGGAAACGTCCTTGCTCTGGGGAGTCATTTTTACAGACCCAAACTCATTGGCCCGATTGAATGTCGCGCTCCATCCCACGCAACTCTATGATGCCGCCAGTGGGTTGGCCGTTTTCTTATTTCTCATTTGGAAAGAGAAGAGAAAGGCCTTCGATGGCCAAATCTTTCTCTTCTTTATCCTCCTTTATTCAATTGCACGTTTTTTCATTGAGATGCTGAGAGGAGACCCGAGAGGATTCTTTATCCAAAATCTCCTTTCAACCTCTCAAGGGATAGCAATCGTTTTGGCGATCCTGTCCATTTTTATGTTATTCTATTGCAAGAAACAATTTGGGAGATAGAAAGATGGCTGTTCTTGAAATTCTGAAATATCCCCACCTAACCTTAAAAAAGCGGTCGAAAGAGGTAGTGCAGGTCGACGAGGAAATTCTAAGGTTGATCCATGATATGGCGGAGACGATGTATGAGGCAAAGGGGATCGGGTTAGCCGCTTGCCAAGTCGGAGTACCCCAGAGGGTTATTGTTCTTGATGTCAGCCCTATCGATCCCCAAAAAAGTTTTTTTGCTATGATCAATCCCGAAATCGTTTCTGAGGAGGGGGAGATCGATCATGAGGAAGGGTGCCTAAGCGTCCCCGATTGCTTGGAGAACGTCAAAAGAAAAGAGAAGATTCGTGTTAAAGGGATCTCTTCAGAAGGAAAAGAAATAGAGGTAATTGGGGACGGGATATTGTCCTTCGCACTCCAGCATGAGATCGATCACATCAATGGTGTCCTCATTTTAGATAGAATGAGTCATCTGAAGAGGGAAATCTATCGGGACAAATTGAAGAAGGAGAAACGGAAGGAAGAGAGACGGTAATGGTATCTCCTTGGCGTATCGTTTTCTTCGGGACACCAGCCTTTTCACTTCCGAGTTTAAGAAGCCTGCTCCAGGGACCGGAAAGGGTGATCGCGATTGTTACTCAGCCAGATCGGGAGAAGGGAAGGGGTCGGAAGGTGATCCCGTCCCCCGTCAAGGAGCTTGCGCTTCAGCATGGGATCACTCCTCTTCAGCCAGAGAAAGTTAGAGGGGAGGCCTTTCAGGAAAGGATGAAAGGGCTTGAGCCCGATCTCATCGTGGTCGTGGCCTATGGCCAGATCTTACCAAAGTCTCTTTTAGAAATTCCAAAATATGGGGCGGTTAATGTCCATGCTTCTTTGTTGCCAAAGTATCGTGGGGCTGCTCCCATTGTTTGGGCCATTCTAAAAGGAGAGGAGATGACAGGGGTGACCACCATGATGATGGATGAAGGCATGGACACAGGAGATATCCTTTTGCAGAGTGAGATTTCTATTGGGGAAGGTGAAACGAGCGAGAGTCTACATGATCGGTTGGCTGCTCTGGGAGCCCAGTTGTTAGTGGAGACATTGAGGAGAATGAAAGCGGGAGATCTTCCTCGTATCGCCCAGGACCATTCAAAGGCCACTTATGCCCCTCCTCTTAAAAAAGAAGATGGACAGATTGATTGGAGCAAAGAAGCAGTAGAGATCGATCGCCAAGTAAGGGCCTTCAATCCGTGGCCAGGGGCCTTTACTGTGTGGAATGGTCAATTGTTGAAAATTTACAGAGGGGAGGTCAGGAAAGGGACATCTTCCCAGAAGGCAGGTGCGGTGAGCTGGGTGGGATCAGATTTGATTGAAGTGGGGACCGGAAAGGATGCTTTCCTTATTAAAGAGGTCCAGTTGGAAGGGAAGAGAAGGATGACTGCAAGGGAGTTTTTAGCGGGACATCCCGTAATGGTGGGTGCAGTTCTTAGATAAACTGAAGTTCAAATTTCAAAGTTCCTGCCTACCGCCAGGCAGGCAAATGACAAAGGAATGTCAAAATAATT
>CAZFJD010000136.1:0-8950 GCA_964518775.1 uncultured Syntrophaceae bacterium | reverse complement strand
AGGAGAAAGGTCTTGAAACGTCTTCAAAGAAGGTTGAACTATATTCCCATCGACTTCGAGATCAGGGTTTCGATCCATTACCAGAATGGCACGAGAAGGCCATGGAAGATCCTGGTCTAAAAGGGCCAAACGAAAAATATCGCTTCATCTTCACCACGTGGAAGAGAGGACCTTTTCGGCATTCTGGAGGGAGACAGATCAGTTCCTTGCGAAGGATCGATCCAGAACCTCTAATCATAATCCATCCCGAAGCGGCAAGAAAACTTGATATCGACGAAGGTGACCGAGTGGCGATTGAGACGGAAGTGGGGAAGATCGTCCAAGGGGCGTCGATAAGTCGAGAGATCGATCCGAGAATCGTTGGAGTTGACTACGGCTGGTGGTTTCCTGAAAAGGGGCTGGCTTCGAATTTTGGATGGGATGAGTCGAATGTCAATGTGGTGATTGATGACCGAGGCCCTTACGGCAGAGAATTTGGCACCCCCGTGCTTAGGGGTCTGACCTGCAAGATCTCCAAAGTGCTTTCTTAATCCTAACCCCCGGGTCCTCCGGGAAATGGAAAAGGTTTTGCAGTTGAAAAAATCCGAAATCCGAAACAAAAAAGTTAAACCCTAAGCTCGAAACCCTGCCTGCGCCTGCCTGTCGGCAGACAGGACAGGCAGGCCTAAACTCCAAACAAACCCAAAACACAGAATTCAAAATTCAAAACAAGGGCTTTTAAGTTTTTTGTTTAGAGTTTAGGATTTAGGGTTTAGAGTTTGAGGTTAAGACGGTCCTGCCTGTTCAAGGGTTTCTAAGATGCCTCTGAGGTAGCCGATGCTCCGGCTGGCAATGGTTTGAGGATCTGGATCGAACTCAAAGACCTCTACGGAAATATAGCCTTTATAGTTATTCTTGACCAATGTTTTCAGAATGGGCGTAAACTTCGTCTGAGCAAAACCAGGTCCCCTTCCGGTGGCATCGTTGATATGGACGTGACAGAGCATCCTCGAATCCAACGCATGGATGAGTGCCTCTGTCACGGATTTCTCCTGAGCCAAGGCATGGTGACAATCGAACATCATCTTGAAGTTTGGATGTCTGATCTCCTTGACGAGCTGAAGCGCTTCTTCTACGGTGTTGATGAAGTTTGTGGACATTCGTGAGATAGGTTCGATGCAGTAGGTCACGTTCCTCTTTCTTGCAGTCTCAAGGCACGTCTTAAATGTCTCCTTGGCGCGTTCCCAAGCCTCTTTAAAAAGCCACCCTTCCTGGACGGTCCTCTGGTGAGGGGAACCATGGATAAGAACCTTTCCACCGATATCCGCACAGAAATGGATGAGGGCCTCGATATACTCCTGAGTACTTATACGGATGATCTCGTCCGGATGATTGATGTAGAGCCCCTCGGGTTTTACAAGGAGCCAGTGGAGCCCGACGATTTCGATACCAAACTTCTCAGCTGCCTGTCGGATTGCTTTTCGCCTGGCTAGCGGTATCTCGGTCACTGAGTCTGCCAAGGTGTAGGGAGCGATTTCAACGCCGTCGTAACCTAATTGGGCTGCATACTCAAAGACCCTTTCAATCGACCAACCCTGAAACAGTTCGTTGCAAATAGCGATCTTCATAAGACTTTCCTCATCTCTTCTTTTTGGCTCTACTTTTCAGCCTTTTCTTGTTGACGAGCTTCTGAAGGGTGGAGACCATCTCTTGCTGGAAGGTATCGTAAGCCGACTTAAATTCGGAAAGGGTCTTCTGGACCGGGCCGAAGGCTGGCCACTCTTCAGGATTCAAGCCCCTTGAACCAAAATCTTCTGCAATGCCTGCCTCTCCAAAGATTCCGGTTAATTCAGCGTTGATCTCAAAGGCCTTTTGGAAATCTTCCATCTGACTTAACTGTTCAAGAACTTCCGAAGGGAAACGGTGTGAAATGGACTCCTCATACTCCTTCAAATTGAATTGGATTTGGTCAGCCATCCTCCTGACATTCTCCTGATGGTCTGGAAATTCGGTATGAACGAGGTTTCGAGAGGAGAGGGTCCAATACGTATCGAAAGGCTTTCTTTTTGAGGCGGGGAGGTAGTGGATGCGGTTCATGATGAATTCGGCCTGATCCTGGGTGAGATTCTGTTTCCTCATTAAATAGGCAATCCATTTTTGTCGATTCGTCTCGGAGAAGAAGATGGACCAGACCCTTCTTGCAACGAATGTCCCTGATTTGCCAATGGCCTCCTCCCAATCCCGAAGCGATTCTTTTGAAGCCACCTCACTCAAGGCTTTGGAGATCGGCTCGTCGATTTTCTTCTGGCCATGGGCAAATCGGGTGGCAGCCCAGACCTTTTCTTCATAACTTTTTGCTTTGGATACCTTATCCGTTGTCTTATTTGTCTCGGAAAGGCTCATGATTTTTTGAGTCGCTTTCTCTTCGCCGATCTTTTGCTTCAATTCCTCAAAAAGTTCTTCAAGCTTGATCTCTCTCAGATGACTTTCCAAACGGCCTCCCATGTTGGTCATGTAGAGCTGGGTTGGCCGAATTCCTTTCCTCATTGCTCCTGCCATGCCTTCCATCTCTTCGAGAATGAGCGTTGCTTCCTGGCTGACACTAAAATCCACAGTGATATTAGACCCAAAGCCAAAGGAGTTGATGGTTCGCGTAATCGTTCTGGCTGCAGGGACGATGGCAGCCACTTTGATCACGAGATTAGGCCTTCCTTTCTCTCCGTGGATGCGATAACCTGCAAGGAGATATTGATCATAAATAGAGAGATTTTCTGAAGCAAGCGAAAAGGCCAGAAAAACGTCACGGATGCTCTCCTCAATGAGGTGAGCAATGTTTGGATTGAGTTGAAAACTGACGACTCCCCCTCCAGAACTCTCACGAAGATTGAAGAAGGTAGGCCGGAAGACATAGAGGTTATCCCAGAGGGCGAGAAGGGTTGCAAAGAGGGTGATCTCCTCTGCATAGTTGGAGGGCTTGGAAGACCACTCTCTGAAGCTTGGATGGTTTCTTACTTCTTCTCGAAATCTCTCGATGAGTTCAGGTTCATCCTGATAGGCCCTGGCAGCCAGGACCGGATTGGTAGACACTTGTTCAAATCCGAGATGCCTCAGCCACCTCAGACCAAGGGCATAGTCATTGCCAAACTTACACTTCCCTTCCTTAACAATCTTGTAATAGATATTTCGCTTAATCTCGGTCTCAGCCTTTTTTAAGAAGTCGGCAATGATGTTCTTTTGAAAGTCCAGGCTCTCCTCAATTCGAAGAGCTGTTCCTGCTACCATGCTGTTGCCCTTCTGGACTCTTTTCATCCTTGCAAGCCATTTTCTTATGACAGCTACGGCAGTTGAGAATCTTCCTTCCTTTCGCTCAAGGTTCTCCCACTCGTCTAAGACATTCAGGATATAGTGGATCGATTCAGATTTTTCTTTTTCATTGAGCCACCGACTCTCAAGGCCATAAAAGTTAATAGCTGCCTCGATTAAGACTTCGTAAGCATAGTGGCGGAGATTTATCTTCTTCTTAAGTGACTCCTCGGTATCCTCTTTGGTTGGTATGGAGAGGACGAACAGGATGTTGAGTTCTCGGATCACTCCGCTCACCGTTTTTGAAAGTGATCCATTCATTTCGGGGAAAAGGAGGTGGTCTGCCGCGAGATGCGTCTGTCCCATTTGAGTCAGCTGAAGGATATGAGCGACATGCTCGTCCGTGACAGGCGGCCTTTTTCCGAGGGAAAGCCTTTCAGGGATACTGGAATCTACAATCCTCTGGATCTTCTCTTGGGTTAGGGCTCGCATCATCCTTCTCCATGAATTCTTGGCAGCCTGAGTGAACTTAAATGTCTTTCAATATGTTTCTCAAGGAGTGACCAGTAGTCTTCCTCATACTGCGTCAGCGTTTGAAAGAACCGGTCTTTGAAAAGATTCTTTCCACTGTCGTCTCTTGCGTTGAGCAAATATCCATAGGTGATGTGGAGGAGCTGTCTCGAATCATCTTGCTCTAAGAGGGAAGGAAGGTCCTGATCCTGAAGGGCCTCAAGCTTAGGGATCTTTTCGAGATCTGTCGTCACGTGATAAAGTTTGGATGCATCCTTAAATGCAGAAAGGGCAAATTGATGCATCTCCCTGTAGAGGGAAGGATTGATAAGGGCGATTAGCCGGACCGCCTCCAGCCAACTCGTGCCCGCTGTCTTTAAATGGAGGCCTTCTCTTGCCAGTTCTCCTAACTGGGGGAGGACCGAAAACTTATCACTTCCCGAATGGATCGAAATCTTATAGTTCCCAAAGTCCTGGGCGATGTGGACATGTTGATAGAGCTGTTCTCGGAAATCGGTCAAGTCACCGCGGTAATCTATCGCCTTTTGAAATTCGCCAACAAAGCGCGGTGCCAGAGAATCGATATGGATTCCTCTATAGTTCAACTGGACAATAAAGAAAAGATGGTTTTCCGGAGAAGTGGGGAAGGGCGTCTCGTCGATGGAGATCTCAAAATCGATATACTTCTGCCCGCTTGATCGTGAGCGAATCAATTCATAAACCTCTTCTGTGAAGTCAATCGCTTTACAAAAGAGAAGAACGTTTCGTTTCAGACTTTCCTCATCGAGCTGGATGCAAAATCCTCCATGGGGGATCTGGAAAGGAAATTCCTTATTTAGAAAGAAATGGTAAAAAACCTCTGCATCTCCCTTGTCAACCTCCTCGTCAAATCTGCGATCAATGACTTCTTTGGGAACGTCAAAGGCTTCCAAGTTCAATTTTTCGGAGAGATCAAGGGTGATCATAGAGACCCCTGCATTGAGGGCATTCTCCACCTCCTCGAGGGACTTCAGGTGATCCCCATCTGCTCCATATCCATCCTGATAATTCTCCTGGAAAACCGCCCAGGCAGCATCGCGGATCACCTCAGGAAAAGTCCTTCCTGTTTGGTTATTCTCACGCACTGACTGTTGGGCCAAGATCGGACGAACCTGAAATTTCCGGATGGCTCGAATGTGTCCTGGAGTGGCCAAGCCCAGGCGATCTCCGGTCCCAATGGTGATCGAGTGGTTGCGGAGAGAAACTGGTTTTGTGTAAGCGAAGAGTTCCATGAGACACTCGGTATTTTCCGGAGTGAGGTCACAGATCTTCAGAGTCGATGTGTGTCGGTAGCATTCTCCCTTAAATAGGTCCTTAACGACAAGGTCGTTCTCTCCCAAGACGATTAGTTTCTTGCCACCAGAGGCTCGGATCAAGCCGTATGTCAACCCATTTTTAGAACAGAAAGATTTTGGATAAATCTTTTGGAGGTCGATGGGGAAGGATTTGAGAGATTTTAATATTTCCTCGGGGGTCGTACGCTGATTTGAGTTGTTCAACGCTGAATCCTTTCTGCCAGAGGTAGGGTCATGCTGCTTATAAAAAGTGTTCAAATTATATCCGCAGGGTTTCATACTGTCAATTTCCGATTATCTATTTCTTGACTTTTATTCGAGTAACTCATAATAATTGAAGAAAACAGCGAAAAGAGCTGAAGATGATCAGGGAAGGGGTTGCAACATTACTGAAAGAACTTCTGGCCGTTGAGGAGATCCCTTTCAACGTGCCTCCGCAAAAGGAGATGGGAGATTTCTCCAGTGCGATCTGTCTCTCCCTTACAAAGGAAAGACGCCGGCCACCCTTGGAGATTGCCAAGGAGACAGTCGAAAAATTAAGATCGAATCTTCCTCCTTACATTCGTGAGATCACTCTCACTCCGCCTGGATACATTAACTTCAAAGTGGATTGGCAAACTCTGGCACAGGATTTACTTCCACAAATCCTTGAAGGGGGAGATCTCTTCGGCCGTCCCATTTCAACTCAAAAAGAGAAGGTCTTCATCGAACATACAAGTGTGAACCCCAACAAGGCCATGCACATAGGCCATCTCAGGAATGCGGTCTTGGGAGACACCGTAGCCAGGATTCTCAAATGGCTCGGCTTTTCAACAGAGGTCTGCAATTACATCGATGATACCGGGCTTCAAGTCGTTGATGTGGTGACAGCGCTCCTTTATCTCGATCCTCCTTTCTTCACAGAAGCGATCTGTGATTTAGAGAGGATGTGGCAAAAGGTTCCAAGGGATCAGCCTTTCGATTATTTCTGTTGGAACCTCTATGCGCGTTTTCAGAGTGAAGTTGAGAGAAACCCGTCCCTTACTGAAAAGAGAGAGCAGGTTCTCCACGAGATCGAGAAGGGTCTCCATCCCATCTCTATGTTTGCGAAGGAATTGGCCGAGAAGATTGTCCAAGCCCATTTGGAGACGGTGGCTCAACTTTCGATCTTCTATGACCTTCTCAATTGGGAGTCGGACATTATCCGTCAAGGTTTCTGGGAGGCTACCTTTGAACTTCTGAAGGAGAGGAAGGCCCTTCGATTCGAAACCGAAGGCCCGAATGAAGGATGCTGGGTGGTTCCTTTCGGCGGCATCGTTGAGACCGATGAAGGAGTAAAGAGTTTAGATAAGATTCTCGTCCGGTCCAACGGGAGCGTCACCTATACTGCAAAGGATGTTGCTTACCAACTCTGGAAGTTCGGCCTTCTTAGAAGGGATTTCATGTACAGGCATTGGGGTCTCCAGAAGAGTGGAGAGATGCTCTGGACAACCGGGCAGGATGGTGAGCCTGGCGATCGCCTGGGTAACCGTTTTGGCCATGCTGATCGGGTGATCAATGTGATCGATACCCGACAGAGCTATCCTCAACAGGTGATCGCTGAGTGTCTTCGGCAGATGGGCTTCGAGAAACAGGCAGAGGAATCGATCCATTTAGCTTATGAAGTCGTCAACCTGTCTGGGCAGACAGCACGACTTCTGGGGATGGAGGAGTCGAATGAGAAGAAAACCCTTGCTATGTCGGGCCGGTCCGGAACAGGGGTGAAGGCGAATGATTTTATCCGTATGGTGAAACAGAAGGTGATCGAGAAGGCAGACCATCCCCTGGAGGACAGTACGGCATCTGCCTTGGCTTCAGCAGCTATCCGATACTACTTACTGAAATTTGCACAGGAGAGTCAGATCGTCTTCGACTTTGATGAGGCTCTGAAGACGACCGGCGATACAGGGGTCTACTTAGAATATGCTCATGCCCGAGCCTGTAGCATCTTGAGAAAGACCGAAGAGCGAGAGATCGATCTTCAATGGCGAAGAGATTGCATTCCCGGGCAATTGACCGACACAGAGAGGGGCCTTCTGGATACCCTATCAGGCTTTTCTTCAACGGTCGCCAAGACCGGCAAGAACCTAAGGGTGTCTCAATTGACCGAATACGCCTTTGATCTTGCAACCTCATTTACGCATTTTTACGAACATCCAGATCCAGAAGCAGAGGTTCAAACCTTATTCATCCACCTTCACGATAAGAGACTTCAAACTTTTCGGCTCTCCTTAGTCATGGCATTTCAAAAGGTGATGGCCAATGTTCTCAATCTGTTAGGAATGCCCACGCTTGATAAAATATAAAAACGCTAAGCGCTTAGCGCTATGCGCATAGTGAAAAAGGAGAAGACCATGAATCGAAGGAAAAGGAGCTTGCCAAGAGGATGGTATCCTTGGGATCGGAAGGATTGTAAAAGCGAAATCGATTCCTTTCTGGAAGGATGGTCACGTCCTCGTGGTCTTTCGATTAAGAGTCTCGGAGGGATTGTTCCCCATGCGGGCTGGTATTTTTCTGGAAGACTGGCTGCGAGGGTTCTGAGTTCCTTAAAGTCCGGTAGAAAAGTAGAGGTCGTTGTCGTTTACGGAGGCCATTTGGGTCCTGAAGATCTTCCCCGGATTGTGACAGAGGATAGCTGGGAAACCCCACTCGGTGATATAGAGATTGACGCAGATTTTGTAAAAAATCTGATGAAAAAGATCGAAACGAAAAAAGAGAGTTCCTCCAGTGGAGACAATACGATTGAGATTCAATTGGCCATGGTGAAGTACTTTTTTCCTGAAGCAAAGCTTTTAGCCATCCGATCGCCCTTCTCCGTCAGGGCCAAGAACTTGGGAAAAGCAGTGGCTGAAGTTGCCGAGAAGGACGGAATCTCAATTCTTGCAATTGGATCAACCGATCTCACCCACTATGGTCCGAATTATGGGTTTTTGGCGAAAGGGATTGGCCCCTCTGCGGTCGATTGGGTAAAAAGAGAGAATGATAAAGGATTTATCGATCGGGCATTACAAATGGACGCCGAAGGCCTCATCAAACATGCGCTGGAGAACGACAGTGCCTGTAGTGCAGGGGCTGCAGCCTCTGCGATGGCCACGTGCAAAGCCATGGGCGCAGAGAAAGGTGTACTGCTCGATTACTACACAAGTTATGATATCATGCCTGATGACAGCTTTGTGGGATATGCAGGGATTGTCTACTGATATGTGAAAATTAGAAATTGGTTTTACGGAAAATGTCAACCCTTCGACTCCCCGGCCTGAAGGCCTGGGCTTGCCTTCGACCCGAGCGACTCGACTGAGCTCGCCGAAGTCTCAGGCCGAGGGGCTCAGCCTGCCTGCCGGTAGGCAGGGGGTGACCCTGAGGGGCGCTTCTTTACCCCACCTTAAAAGACGGGGCTTGGCGCCGCCGAATGGGTCAAGTTGAACTCACCACTTTCTCCCTGTAATCGTTATGGACACAACTTGCCTTAATAGCCCAGATTTCGAACTGTGATGAGCTACATTTTTCTTGCTTTTTAGCAGGGAATAGTATATAAAAAAACTAAATCTAGTTGTAAAGAGTCCTTTTGGGACGTGAGAGAAACCCGCAAAGAACTCGAAACAGCTTCTTTGCGGGTTTTTTTATGGAGCCTCGAAAGGGGTTTACGAAGGGATTTGACGGAAAAGGTGAAATAGGGATGAAGATTTTCAATAAGAAGGGGGGCGATTTAAAGAGAGTTGAATGGACTCATGATCCTTTCAAATTCTCTGCCCATAAAATTCCCTGTGAAAGCAACTGCCCATACATGGTTGTCACAGACACTTTGA
>CAZFJD010000135.1:0-8971 GCA_964518775.1 uncultured Syntrophaceae bacterium | reverse complement strand
TTTAGTATTGGAAGGGGGAAGACGATTGATGAACCTGCTTTGATAGAGGTGCTCAAAACAAGGAAGATTATGGCAGTCCTCGATGTCTTTGAGAACGAGCCTCTTTTCAGGGAAAGCGACCTCTGGGATTTGGAAAATGTGATCATCACACCCCACATCTCAGGCATCAACATCCCGGAGGAGATCTGCGAAGAGTTCGTCAGGAATTATGAGAGGTGGGTGAGAGGTGAGCCTCTGACCAGCCTGGTAGACCGGGATAAAGGGTATTGAGCAGAAGAAAGGACAGGCTGGTTTTTCAACCGGCCTGTCCTCCTCCACTTATTTCCTCTTATCCCAGGCCGGAATGGGATAGACCGCTTCGCCTGTGGCGACTGCCTTCGGCCATAAAAGGACCATCTTCAATTTTCCAGTGGCTTTATCTTTTTGTATCTGCGTGACAGTGAAAGGCATCTGGAGTTGTTTTCCAGTTGAATCGATCTCATAGGGTCCGGTCATCACGGTCAATTTCCCAGAAAAATCAATCGCGGCCTGTTTCAGATCTTTTGCATTTAGCGTCCCGCACTTTTTGATCATCTCCTCTAAGATCACACCTGCCCCGTAGGCCAATGAGGTCTGAAAATCAGGCGGGTATTCTGTTTTTGGAAAGAGAGCCTTGAAGTGTGTCATGAATTGTGGGAGGTCCATGCCCGCATTGACCTTCCATTTGAGATCCTCGTGGAAAAGGGTATGGCCATAGATGTAGAGGCCTTCGTCCCCTAAATCCAGCCATTGGGGCATGCCAGAATAGACCATATAGACATAAGGGAACATGATGTTCAGTTCCCTCATCTGGCGGAGGATATTCTTCAGATCGTCCATATAAGCGGAGGCATAAAACCCCTCTGCCTTAGAAGCCTGTGCTTTCTGAAGAAGGATGGTAAAGTCCTTTGTTCCGGGCGAGTACTTCTCAAAGATGGGGACGGTCATTCCAAGCTTCTCGCCAATCGATTTCGCAAACTTGGCCATGCCGGCTGGGAAAGGCTCATCGGCATAAATCACCGCCATCTTTTTAACCCCGAGGGATGCCATATGCTCGACTTCGGGTTTGGGCATTAAAGAGTTTGGCACCTCTGTCGCCGATACGACGTATTTATGACCTTGTTCATAGATGGTATCGGCAGCCGCAGACCATATGATGAGCATCTTTCCATGTTTTTCCGTAATCGCCGCTGCAGCACCTGTGAGAGTTGACCCGAAGGGCGCAAAACAGATGTCCACCTTCTCTTCCGCGACCAATTTTTCATAAAGCTTTACAACGGTCTCTTTATCGCTTCGATCATCATGGTAGACCAGTTTGACGGGAAGCTTCTTATTAAGTTCCTTCACAAAGATTCCTCCGCGCTTATTCACTTCGCCGACCCAAACCTGGAGCCCTTTAAATCCCTGAGAGGATGCAAACGTGAAGGTTCCTGTGGTTGAGATCGTCGTCCCAACCAGAATCTGGTCTTTTGATTGGGATTCCAATGGAGAGAGGTTAATGATAAAGACCGAAAGAACGATTGCCCAGAAAAAGATTTTTTTTCGAATCATCTTCAATACCCCCTTTTAAAAAATTTTTTGATAGAACGATTGAATTTCACCTCCTTTCTACCCCGTTTCATATTCCAGCCAATCTTGGATGATGTTTTTCAATTGGCTGCTAAATGCCTCTCGAGATCCTTCAACCTTATTCTTCCCCAATTCGAGGATGTAGATGTAATCCGATATCTCAACGGCTTGCCGAACATTCTGATCTACCATCATGAGGGTCACTCCTCCCTTTGAGAGATGGATGATGTCCTGATAAATCTCCTTGGCAATCTTTGGAGCGATCATCGCTGTGATTTCATCGAGCAAAAGGACCTTGGGAGAACTCATGAGGGTTCTTCCAAGCTCGAGAATCCGTTGCTGGCCGCCACTCAGTTTCATCGCTCTTGTCGAGGCCTTTTCCTTTAGAAAGGGATATCTCTCAAAAACCCTGTCGATACTCTCCCTCAAACGTGTTCGATCTTTCCGGAAGATCCATGCCCCCAATTCCAAATTTTCTTGAACCGTGAGCTCGGGGAAGAGGCTGCTCGATTGGGGGATATAGGTGAGTCCCATCCCCATTAACCTATAAGGCTCAAGGCTTGTAATCTCCTCTCCACATAGGAAGACCTTCCCCTTCTTGGGTTTAAGAAATCCACAGATCGTTTTGAGAAGGGTGGATTTCCCCGCGCCATTGGGACCGATGATCACAGTGATTTTTGATGACTCTGCTGAAAGGGTGACCCCTTGCAAGACGCTAATATCTCCGTAGTAACTGACCTCAATCTCTCTCGCTTCAAGGATGACCATCTTATCTTCCCAAATAGGCCTCGATCACTGCCTCGTCTCTCTTGATCTCATGGACTGATCCCTCTGCGATCTTCTGCCCATTATCGAGAACGATAATTCTCGATGAAAGAAGATAGAGGGATGGAAGATCGTGGCTGACGAGAATAAAGGTCTTCCCCTTTTTGTGAAGGGAGAAGATCATCTCATGAAATTTTGTTCTCAGTAGAGGATGAACTCCGGCAAAGGGTTCATCGAGAAGAATCAATTTAGGGTCGAACATGAGGGCTCGGGCCAGCTCTAAGATTTTCTGTTGCCCGCCAGAAAGTTCTTCTCCTAAGTTGTCCCTCAGGGGCTCGAGGTCAACCTCCTTTAGTAGTTGTAGAGCCTTCTCGCGGAGTATGGTATCCGGCTCCGAGGAATCGAGGACAGGGGCAAGGAGGTTCTCGACCACCGTCATTTTTTTAAAAACCTTAGGAACCTGGAAGGTTCTTCCTATCCCTAAGTGGGCGATTTCATGAGGGTGAAGTTCCTGGATCAAATTTCCATTATAAGAGATCGTCCCTTCATCCGCCTTATAGATCCCATTGATACAGTTGAGGGTGGTCGTTTTCCCTGATCCATTTGGGCCAATGATACCAAGAATTTCTTTCTCCTCTATTCTGAAGGAAAGGTGGTCTACGGCAACCACTCCTCCAAAATGTTTTGTCAAATTCGAAATAGAAAGAATCATCCTAAGTTCCTGTTCCTCCTAATAGCCCCTGAGGTCTGGCCATGATGATGAGGATGAGAATGAAAAAGGAGATTACGGGGCTTAATGCAAAGGGGAGGAAGATGGCACTGATATTTTCAGCCAGCCCAAAGATCAGACCCCCGATGATTGCCCCTAAAGGATTTCCCAGCCCACCAAGAACGATGACGACAAATGCCGTCAGGGTATAGGAGGCACCCATTCCAGGAGTGATCCCAGGGAAGGTGAGGGGGATGAGTGCTCCAGTCATTCCGACCAGCATCAGTCCGATACCAAAGGCAATAGAAGAGAGGCGGTTTGGATCTATGCCAACGATCTTTACAGCATCTCGGTTCTGGATGATCGCCCGAATGGCCTTTCCCAAGTAGGTTCGATAGAGAAAGAGGGCTAAGGCCAAGGCTGTAAGGGAAGAGAATGCGAAGTGGATCGCTCGCCCAGGGCTGAGATTGAGAGATCCGATGCGTAAAGTGTGGATGGGGTAAGGGAACCGTAGCCCCCTTGGGTCAGCCCCCCAGGCGATTAATACAAGAGCTGTAATGATCATCGAAATTCCATAAAAGGTAAGGAAGGAAGCCATTTCAGGGTCTTCCGATCTCAAAAGTCGGGGAATCAGAAGATAATAGATGATCATCCCAGCAAGAAAGAAGAGGGGGATGATGACCAATAGACTTGATAAAGGATCGATCTTGTAGAGCACACTGAACCAATAAATCATGTAGGCAGCGATCATCAAAAATTCACCGTGGGCGAAGTTGACGACTCTCATCACACCATAAATGATGTTTAAACCTGCTCCGATAAGACCGTAGATCATTCCGAGGAGAATTCCTGAAACAATTGCATTGAGAAGAAGGGAGCCCATGGCTATACGATCACCTTTCTGAGAGAGGGATATCTTCGGGTCAGAGTGCCTATCATTCCCCTCGGAAAGAAAAGGACCAAGAGAGTGATCATGATCCCAAGGATCAGAAGGTTGAGCAAGGGGAATTTTCCCCAGATGATATGATCTAAGGTATACAGTCCAACAGCGCCAAGGATCGGTCCTGAAATCGTTCCCAATCCTCCAAACATCGCATAAACAATCGCCTTCGTCGTGATCAGGAGATTGAACGAGGAAGCAGGGTCGATGATTCCGGTAAACCAGGCATCGATTCCTCCTGCGAGGGAAGGGAAGAAGGCAGCAAGAACCCACGCCTTCAACCTGGTTTTGGCAATGTCTATCCCCATGACCTCAGCGGCCTGGGCATCATCACGGATGCACCTCAGGGCAATGCCTAAGCGGGATAGAGAAACCTTCCACAGCGTCAGAACAGAGAGGATCATCACTCCGAGCATGACATAATAACTGGTAATGGGATTATAAATGGCCGATAGATGAATGCCGAAACTCCCGCCTGCAATCTCCTCAGGAAGGTTGGCAATGATAATTCGAAGGGCCATGGCGCAAGAGAAATTGACAATGGCAAAATAGATCCCTCGGAGCCGGAGCGTACTTGCGAAGAGAAGAGAGAGAAGGATGCCTCCGCCCCCTCCAAGGAGGATTGATACCAGGATGGGGATGCCGAGACGACTCCAGAGGACCGCGGTGAGATAAGACCCTACCCCATAGAAAGCGACGTAACCAAATGGAAGATATCCAGTAAATCCGTAAATCAGGTTGAAGGAGACGGCCATCGTGATCCATAACATTAGGTAGAAGGTAAAAGAGAGCTGGATAGGAAGCCTCGGTCCCAAAAAGAAGAAGAGAAGGCTTAAAAAAAGAAGGCCGCCGATGATCTTGGCTCGATAAGATGAAATGCTGGGCACGATTGCTTACCTCTTGAGGGTTCTCCTCAATTGAACTCCCAGACCTGGCCCTTCCATGGGGTCGATCTTTCCGTCGACGAGTTCAAAGGAAGGATCGATGATCTCTTCCTGATGGAGGAAGGGACCGATGGCGAGGTCACAGGGGTAGAGGATATTGGGTGTTGAGAGACCGAAGTGGAGGCTCGCGCTCGTTCCAATCCCCAGTTCCAGATTGCTGCCGATGGTGCAAGGGATGTTTGCCGATTGGGCCAAAGCGGCTATCTTCTTAGAGGGAAGGAGTCCACCCACCTTACCGACCTTGATATTGACGATATCAGCCGCCCGATGTGAAATGACCCTGAACGCATCTTGGAGATTGAAGACCGATTCGTCCGCCATAATGGGAATATCAAGAGCGTCTGCCACCCTCTTCATGCCATCAATGTCATAGGCAGGAACAGGCTGTTCAATCGATTCGAGGTTGAAGGCTTCCATCTCCCGAAGAATCTTTACGGCCTGGTCAGGTCGGTATCCCTGGTTCGCATCGACCCTGAGCCGAACCTCATCTCCGAGCTTTTCCCGAAGCAGGCCAATCTTTTTAAGATCTTCCTTAGGATTGCTACCAATCTTAACTTTAATCGTTTGAATTCCCTTGTTCAGGTAGTATTGGGCTTCTTCGATCGCCTTTTCGATGGTTTGGATGCCGATCACCCAACTGAGGGGAACTTTCTCTCGCACCTTTCCCCCGAGAATCTGGAAGGTAGGGATCTCTAAAATCTTTCCAAGAAGGTCATGAAAAGCGATGTCGATCGCAGCCTTTGCTGCTCCGTTTCCATGAAGGGTCCTCTCCATTCTTAGATGGATGGCTTCAAGGTCGAAGGCATTCAATCCTATCAACGGAGGAGCAAGGAGATGGTTGATGATATCGACAATATGCCTTCCATCCTCTCCCATGAAGGCCGGGGCTGGCGAGACTTCTCCCCAACCGATCATCCCGGATTCTGATTCGACCTCGACCAGAGCATGGTTTCTTTCTTCTGTCCGGTAGAGAGAGATCTCCCAGGTCTTCTTCAACGGAACGACAATGAGAAACGCCTCGATCCTCTTAACACTCGTTTTCTTGATCATCGTGACCTCATACATTAACGTAGGTTTCGATCTCCCAGGGATGCACCTGGGTCGAGTAACTTTCCCACTCTTTCCTTTTATACGATAAGAATTTTTTAAAGAGATTGGTTCCGAGAGTCGCTTCGATGACGGGATCCTTCTCTGCTTCGTCGAGGGCCTCTTTCAAACTCCCTGGAAGGGCCTCGATGGCCCTCTTTTTCCTCTCTTCAGGCGACATATGGTAGATATCTTCTTCGACCGATGGAGGAGGAGTCAGCTTTCTCTCGATCCCGTCCAACCCGGCTGCCAACATGACGGAGTAGGCCAGGTAGGGATTACACGATGCATCCGGCGAGCGCGATTCAACGCGGAGGGCCTTCGCAGATGATGCAGGGATCCTCAGTAGGCTTGATCGATTGTAGTGTCCCCAGGAAATATGGACAGGAGCTTCCCACCCCGGGACAAGTCGTTTGTAAGAGTTGACAGACGGATTCGTGATACCCGCAAGCCCTCTCGCATGGTCCAAAAGACCGGCGATGAAGGAAAGTCCAATGGAAGAGAGCTCCGCTCTTCCGTTCTTTGAAAAAAGATTCTTATTCCTTTTTTGGTCGAGGAGGTTCATATGGACATGCATGCCTGTTCCATATGTTCCGAAAAAGGGCTTGGCCATGAAAGAGGCAATGAATCCTTTCTCATGGGAGATATATTTCACCACCTGTTTGTAAGTGACCGTAGCGTCAGCGATCGAAAGGGCTTCCCCATGCCTGAAATTTATCTCGTGCTTCCCCTTTGGGACCTCATGATGATTTTTTGCGCAGGGGATTCCCATCGATTCGAGGGCACGACTCAATTCCTTCCTCAACTCAGCGCCTCGGTCATAAGGGGGGATTGAGAAATAGGTGGCCTGGTCGTGAGGGGCGAAAGAGCCATCTTCTCTCTTGATCAAGAGATAGAACTCCATTTCCGGAGCGAGAATAAATTCAACTCCTTGGCCCAATTGGCGTTTCATCTCCCTTAAGGTTCGACGGAGCACAGCACGGGGATCTCCATCAAAAGGCGTCTTTCCGTCCCCGAGATAGACATCGCAGATGACCCGTGCCGTTCTCTTCTCTTTTTCTCCCCAGGGTAAAATGCGCAGGGTCGTGATGTCAGGCCTGAGGGTTAAGTCACTTTGGTGAACGCCGACAAATCCTGCAGAGGATCCGTCAAACGTACATCCTTCATGGAGGACGTCTTCAAAATCCCTCCTTGGAATGACTAAGCTTCGGATACCCCCGAGGATATCTGTGAACTGGAGGCTGATGAACTGAATCCTTTCTTTTTCCAGCGTCCGCATAGGTAAAAAACGTTTCAATTTTGCTTCCATAGATTTTCTCCATCCATTCTGAGAATCGAATCGAGGAGCACCATGCTCCCCATGGCGATATCTCGTGGATCTGTCCACTCCTCTTTGCAATGGCTGAAACCTCCCCAGCTTGGGACAAAAATCATACCGGCATCAGTAATCGATGCGATATGGTTGGCATCATGTCCGGCCATGCTAAAAAGCTCCAGTGCAGGCAGACCCAAATCCCCTGCGGCTTGACCGATGGATCGAACGACCTTTTCAGAAAATCGGATTGGAGACTGAAGCAGGGTTGTTTGCGAGATGATCTCAATCTTCCGCCTTTCTTGGAGCTCTTTCAAGGCCTTCTCAAATCGTACCTCCATCTTTTCTAAGACCTCAGATAGAAATGACCGGAATTCAATACTGAGCGTGACCTCACCTGGAATGATATTGACCTGATTGGGCTTTACCAGGATGCGACCGACTGTGGCTGTTGCGTCTTCATCTCCTTCTAAAAGGGCGCACTGCTCTGCAACTAGGATGGTCTCGGAGGCAGCCATAAGGCCATCTTTGCGAGAGGCCATCACCGTTGTTCCGGAATGGTTTGCCTCCCCATGAATGAAGACCTGCCGTCTATGGATCCCCGTCACCCCTAAAACGACGCCAATGGGGATTTCTTTCTTATAGAGACGTTCCCCCTGTTCCACATGTAATTCGATAAAGGCATGGAGTTTTGGCGGCTGATAATCTCTCTGAAGAGAATCCCAGTCAATACCTGCCGATATGAGGGCAGAGGGAAGAGAAGTTCCCATTTCATCCTTGAGTTGAGACAATTCACCAAAATTCAACCTTCCTGAAAGGCCCTTGCTTCCGAAGGCAGAAATGCCGAAACGGTTCGGTTCTTCTGACGTAAAAACGATGACCTCGACGGGATGAAGGGTAGATATCTCTAAGCCATTAAAGGCATGAATGGCCTCCAAAGCAGCCAACACACCGACGGCTCCATCAAACTTTCCTCCGTTCTGAACCGTATCCAGGTGGGAGCCAGTCATGATGGGAGGGGCGAGAGGATTTTGTCCGGTTCTCCGACCGATGACATTTCCGAATCGGTCGGTCCGCACTTGAAGGTCCAAATCTTCCATCAAAGAGATCGCTTTCTGTTTGGCTGCCATCTCTTCTTGACTCAAGCCGGGTCGGGTGATCCCGCCCTCTGGATCTCTGCCAATGGCTGAGAACTCTTCGATCCGTTGCGCGATTCTTTCAGGGTTGATCACTTTCTTAATGAGTTCTGGATCGATTACCCTCATCTTCATTCCGAATAAGAAATCGAACGCTTCTTATATTTATGAATTTTTATTTGTATGTCAAGGCTTTAAAAAGAGATTTCTGAAAAAGTCCAGAAATCTCTATTCAAGAGAGCGTGGAGTAGTTTTTCAGAGCTCTCAAAAAATTTGCCGAGCCTGCGCGCTTGCCCTCCCCCATTTTTTGCCCCCGACCTGGGGAAATCCCTTTCCGAGCCTTCATAAGGCCCACGTTTAAAAGGAATGGGACAAAGACGCACCCATAGCAGGAACTCCGGTAAGGGCCATCACCCCCTCTGCCCGAACCCCAAAAAGGTTGGGCCGATGAAGCCTCTCCAAGGGATTCCCCCAGGTGGGGGCTTCCAGAAA
>CAZFJD010000134.1:2244-8978 GCA_964518775.1 uncultured Syntrophaceae bacterium | reverse complement strand
GTAAAACTCCTTCCTCCAAGTCCACTGGTTGCAACGCCACCTATTCCCATGGTGGAATCAATTGAAATGAGGTAGGTAGGATAGCTTGCATCAATCTCCGTTTTTACTCCTACTCTTGCTACCTCTCCCTCCCTCAATCGGATGGCAATATCACCACCGTTGTCGACGATGATCTTCGTCCCCCCCTGACTGAACATGAAATCGGCAACCACATCGGAAGCTGTTCCAGCGACCGCAGCAAGAGGGGTTAGATCTGCCTCTCCCATCTTCTTTGTTGCTTCAACCATCCTTCGAACCGCATCAGGAAAGGCCTCGTTGACTTCTAATTCTAATGATTTCTTCTTGATTATCGGAAGAAATTTTGCTAAGTCTTCAAGAATCTGCATCGCCAGATGAGCTCCCTCTTTCGCCAATTTGACAAGAGGTTTTCCATTCTCAAAGGCGCTAATGGACATCCGCATCGGCCCATAATCCACAAGAACGATCCCATTGGGTAGCGTTTGAATATGGTTATTGAGGGTGTCATTTCTGCGAAGGCAGGAAACTAAGGTATTATTTAGTTCCCTGCTTTCGCAGGGACGGCGTCTGGATTCCCGCCTGTGCGGGAATGACAGTAAAGAAGAATCAGTTCTCACAGGCTTCTTATCTCCTTCAAAACCTCTCTCACTTTTCGTATCTTTTCTTTATGGCCTCCGATCTCCAAATACTCTTCCAATCTCATTGTGTACTCAAGGGGTACAACAGTCGCAGGAGTAGGAACATATGTAAAGGCCCTGACCATCACCTTTTCAACATCAACGAAGAAGGTAATTCCCCCTCCTGGGAGGATATATGCTGGCGCTCCCCCCACGGTCAGCCTTGCCCGATTCTCATGGATGGCTCGATTCAATTTGACAGGAATTTTCGTTACCCCAGCCCTGGCGCTTCCGCCTGACCCGCCAACAAAGATAGCAGACACCCTTGATGACTCGCAATTTGAGCCGATCATCTCCACGGCCATTTTGGCTTTTGGAGTCAACGCGATCCGAATAAACTTTCCATTTTCTCCCAAACGATACATCGCTGCCCTTTCGGCCGTTGTCTCAGTGATCAGGACGGTCATACCGGGTTTTGCGATCTTCGGGTCGAACCCTTCGATGATCTCGATAGGATCCTCAATGGGTGTTTCCCCCCAGCCCCGGCCATGCTCGCCAAAATATCTACCTGGAGTGGATTTTCGTGCCTTTAACCTGATGCCACTGTATTTTGCACCCAATTCCCTTCCTGCAGCATGCTCTGTAAACTGACCAATCAAGTGGGAATCGAGGACAATCACCTCATCAGCGGCCTCCAAGAAATATCTACCAAAGAGGCCCATCGATGCACTACCGCAGCCCACTTTCATCCTCCTTCCAATCTCGCCGTCGATCATAGGAGGCTTTCCGACCTGAAGGATCATTTCAGCGCCGTCTTCGACCTTCAGATGAACCTCTCTTCGATTGGCGATGTCGACAATGAGCTTGGCTACGGACAGGCCATCCTTTTTGGTCAAGAGATTGACCCCTCCCAGCGAAAGCATCTTAGATCCATACTCTTCAGTGCAGAGATGCCCCACTCTCTTTTTTCCGACCAGGACAGGCGCACCCTCTTCCCCCATATATTGATCCGTGTCAATCTTCACCTTGATGCCGCTGTAGCTCAATGGGGCTTCTGTAACCACCGTAACAACATCAATCCCCTCCAATTCAGATTGGACAATATACGGTGCAGGCTTCGTATCCGGATAAGTGGTTCCTGCTCCAATGCCCGTGATCAACGGTTTTCGGACTACCTCCTCGTGATCTTCTCCGACGATCTCCTTCACATCTTCATACTGTTGGAGAGGGATGTTACGGACAAGGTTTCCATCCAAATTAACGAACCTTTGACAGGCTCCTGTTCTCCCGACCCGGATGTTACAGGAGATCGGACACGATGGACACTTGACTCCTTCTTTTGACTCTGGTTCGGGTCCAATCGCCTCTTTCGGGCAAACCGCTGTACATGCCTGACAGTCAACGCAGATGTCAGAGATGGAGGCCTTTTCTTTTTCCTCTAAGAAAGAAATAGCTCCCAGGGGACAAACCTCCACACAGAGTCCGCAACCAATACACGTTTCCCAATCGACAATCATGGCTTAGGCCCTCATTTCGGAAATAACGTGACCGTGTCCGTGTCACGTGTCCGTAAAGATTTTCCCTGCCTATGCTTACCGCCCACTATTCACTGTTTACTGTTTACTGATCACTGCTTACTGGTCACTATCTTTCTATTCGGTGGTGGCGTGTTTCGGCTCACTCCGATCCTCATTTGGCCATCGATCAAAACGCCTGCAATACCTGGGATATCTCCCGCTTCAATGGCAGAGATTGCATCCTTTCCCACCGATCCCATAGGGGCATCGATGACGACTAGATCTGCTTCCTTACCCACTGCAATAATTCCCCTGTTCAATCGATAGACCCTTGCTGTATTTCCGGTGGCCATGGCAATGGCCTCTTCTGCCTTCACACCACAAAGAGAAGCCAAAAAGTTGATCACCCTTAAAATCCCTAAGGGAATAACACCCGTTCCAGAAGGTGCGTCATTCCCGATGATGATCCGATGAAATGCCTTAACCTCCTTCACAATCTTCATCACGTCAACGATTATCTTTGGATTTCCACAGTGGACGATCTCTAAGGCAAGAGAGGTACTCCGGACCAGCTTTTCGGCCTCGTCAAGAGATATGGCTGTCGGACCTCCATTAATATGGGAGACCACATCCGGATCGGTGTCGATAACATCCTGAGCAGGGACGGTTGTGCTTCCGGGAATCGAGGTGCCACCGGTATGCATCATCACGACCATTCCACATTTCTTCGCCCACCTGACCATAGGTGCTGCTTCTTTCGGGCTTTTCACGCCTCCCAATCCGATCTCGGCAACCACCCGAACACCTTCTTTGGCCAACTCTTCAAAGTCCTCCTCCTGAAGTCCAGGCTCAAGGATGACACTTCCACCCAGCACCTTCACGCCTGCAGGCCTTGCGCTAGCAAAAGATTTTGCAGCAAGGATGGCTAAAGCCTTTGTCCCTGCCACATCCTTCGGCCTTCCGGGAAGATGGACTTCTCCTGCTGAGATAAGCGTGGTCACCCCTCCGTGGAGCGAGGACTCGATAAAGTCCAACATCTTCTGCCTGGGCGTGAAATCTCCAAGCACAGGATGGCAGTGGGAATCGATCAATCCAGGTGAAACCGCCATTCCCCCGACATCCATTACCTGGTCTACTCCCTTAGTGTCGAGGTCTTTCTCTCTTCCAACAGCCTGGACCACGCCTCCTTCTATCAGCAGTGCGTCAGCACCTAAGATAGGATTTGAGATATCTCCGGAAACCAAAGTACCAATGTTTTTGATCAACAGTTTGCCCATCTGAAACCTCCATTAAAAAGAAACCGGCAGAAAAACCTTTCCCCTCCACTGGTGGGAGAGGATTCACCCTCACCCCACCCTCTCCCGTCAAAGGGAGAGGGTAAGAAATGTGTCCATCACGTCGACTTAGTTTTTTGTATTGCTTCCAACACCCTTTCTAAGTTAGCAGGGAGATGATAAATTCTTTCTCCGATAGCATCAGCAATCGCATTTAAAATCGCTGGAGCAGAAGGAATGAGGGCCGGTTCTCCCACCCCCTTTGCCCCAAAAGGGCCGGATGGTTCCTTATCTTCCACAAGAATCGGAATCACTTCCGGGATGTCCTTTGATGTTGGGACGAGATAATTGACGAAAGAGGTCGTCCTTCCTGGCACGTATTCTTCCATCAGTGCAAATCCAATTCCCATCGCGATGCCACCTGTAATTTGACCGATCACATTTCCCGGGTTGATGGCCTTTCCTGCATCGTGACTTGCGACCACCCGGCACACCTTCACCTTACCTGTCTCCACATCGACCTCTACTTCAGCCAGATGCGTGGCGAAGGCATAGGTTGCATAAGGAACTCCCTGGCCGGTTTGGGAATCGAGTCGAGTCGTCTCTGGGTCGAAACGGCCTTCTCCTCTCAGCACCTTTCCACACCTTCTCACCACCTCTTTAATCGGAAGAGAGATCGTCAGAGGTTCGCTTGACTTAACCTTTCCATATTCGAAGAAGAGCTCCTTTTCATCCAAACCAAGAAGCTGGCTTGCTTGCTTTGTTGCTTCCTTCCCCAAGTTCCTTACCGCACTGACAATGGCATTCCCGGAGATATAGGTCTGCCGGCTTGCTGAGGTTGCTCCTGCATCGGTGGTGAGGGCTGTATCTGCGCGGATGAGACGAATCTCTTGCAGTGGAAGTCCGATAGCCTCTGATGCGATCTGAAGAAGGACAGTATCAGAACCCTGACCAATATCTGCAACCCCTGTAAATAGCCGAACCTCACCATCAGGATCAATCTCCATTTGAGCAGTTGAAGGATTAGCAATTCCAGTGTTACCGATCCCATACCACATTGAACCAACTCCGGTCCCTCTTCTTATATGAGGTCTTTGGGGGTCATTCTTGAACAGGGTTGCATGATCTTTCCATTCCTTCACCCTTCTCAGGGTCTCATCCATCCCCACGCTTGCCATCAAGGTTTGACCAGTAGCTGTCTCGGATCCGACGCTGAGGGCATTTTTAAGTCGAATCTCGATAGGATCAATCTTCAGGGCCTGTGCAAGCAAGTCCATTTGGGATTCGTGGGCAAAGGCCATTTGAGGCACTCCAAAACCTCTCATCGCTCCGGACCATGGATTATTGGTATAGACCATCCGGCTCTTCACCTTAACATTTGGAATATGATACGGGCCTGTAGCATGGACAGCGGATCGAATGGCAACGGTCGAACCATAGGAGGCATAGGCACCTGTATCACCTAAGATATCTACTTCAACAGCAGTGAGCGTTCCGTCCCTCTTCGCTCCACTTTTATAACGGATCTTTAATGGATGGCGTTTGGAGGTGACTTGAAAGACCTCCTCCCGAGAGTAAATGATCTTCACAGGTTTCCTCAGATGGAAGGCAGCCAGAGCCAGTAAACACTGAACCGTGATATCTAACCTTCCTCCAAATCCTCCTCCGGTCGCACACTGAATGATCCGTACTTTCTCTAAAAGCATAGAAAGGGCGGAGGCCACCTCTTTCTGATCATAATGGACATTCTGGGTCGGACAGATGACCGTAACCCTTTCGTCTTCATCGATGTAAGCAATACCAGCGTCTGGTTCCAGATAGGCATGATCAACCCAGGTCGTTGTATAAGTCTCCTCGACGACCGTCTCAGCCTCTCTAAATCCTGCCTGGACATCCCCTTTGATCACATTAAATTCCAAAAGCAGATTCCCATTTTCGTGAATCAAAGGAGCATCAATCTTGAGGGCATCCTCCGGATGGGTAAGAAATGGAAGGTCTTCATAAACCACGACCACTTTTTGAGCGGCCTCCTCCGCAGTTTCTAATGATTTCGCAGCAACCAGTGCCACGGGATCACCAATATACCTCACCCGATCCGAGGCCAGAATGGGTTGATCTTTGTTGATTGTGCCCACCAGATTCCTTCCCGGTATATCCTTTGCCGTAAAAATCCTTTCCACACCGGGTACGCCGAGGGCCCCATCCATCTCGATCCTCACAATCTTGGCGTGAGGTTTTACACTCCTTACGACCTTTAAGCAGACGGCCTCTTCCGGAGGCAAATCCGCCCCGTATTTGGCATTTCCTAAGACTTTATCTAAAGCATCAACTTTAGGGACATCAATCCCTACATGTTTCATGCTTCTTCCTCAAGGGCTTTTCTCATGGCCCTCATGAATAAGGCCTCTATCACTGGCTTTTTATAAGAAGTCGAATGGCGGATGCCAGTCCGATGAATCATCACTTCAGAAACTCTTTTGGCTGCCATTTGGAGCAGGCCGTCTCCAAGACATCTCCCTCTCAGCATGGCTTCCACATCCGTCATTCGATTCGGAGTCGGAGTCACAGAACCCACAGAGATGCGGACATCTCTCATCAAACCATTTTCCTTCTCCATTTCGAGAACAATCGCCACGCTCATCCTCGCTATGGCCATCGCCTCCCTTCTTCCCAGTCTCACAAAGCTGCACTTCGAATCGGGATAAAGCTTCTGAAATTTGACTTCAACCAGGAGCTCATCGGGTTTTAGACTTGTCTCATAAGGACCTTCAATGAGTTGAAAAAAAGGAACTTCCCTCTCTCCCTGTTTAGACACAACCTTCCCAACGGCATCTAACACCATCAAAGGAGGGATGGTATCTGCTGCTGGTGAGGCATTGGCAATGTTTCCTCCAATAGTCCCCAGGTTTCTGATCTGGGGAGATCCAATCATGGAGGCAGCATCCGACAACACCTTTCCATGCTGCCTTATCACAGAAGAGGAAGCAATTTCAGAATGGGTCACTGAGGCGCCGATAGAAACCATCCCATCCGTTTCATCAATCTTTCGAAGTTCTGGTATACTTGTAACATCGATAAGGCATTGGGGTTTGAGGCTACCATTTCGGAGTCCGATCACAAGATCAGTTCCGCCGGCGATTATCCTGGCTTGATCTCCCATCTCCTGCAATAGATTGCAGGCCTCTCTAAGTGTCTTTGGAGTCTTATACTCGAAAGGAGGAATCATAACAAAAATGCCAAATGTCAAAGTTCGCACGAAGTGATGAACCAAAGGTGAATAAATGTCAAATCAAATCCCAATGTCAAGT
>CAZFJD010000134.1:0-2144 GCA_964518775.1 uncultured Syntrophaceae bacterium | reverse complement strand
TAAAGATATTTTGAATTTTGAGCTTTGAAATTCATTTGTCATTTGGATTTTGAAATTTGACATTTATTTATTCCGTTAGGGCTTCGATCGCTTCGATAATCTGATGGTACCCTGTACAACGGCAGAGGTGACCTGAGATCGCCTCTTTAATCTCATCTCGTGTGGGATTTGGATTATTCTCGAGCAGTGCTTTTGAGGACATTAAAATTCCTGGGGTACAGAAACCGCATTGAACGGCCCCATGGTCGATAAAGGATTTCTGCAATGGATGCAGAGATTCTGGACTCCCGAGGCCTTCAACGGTTCGAACGTTTCTTCCCTCAACCTTGGGGACTAAGAGAAGACAGGCATTTACAGACACCCCGTCCAGCAACACCGTGCATGCCCCACATTCTCCAATTCCGCACCCCTCTTTCGTCCCTGTGAGACCGAGCTTCTCACGGAGGAGCCTGAGAAGTGTCCAGTGGCAGGGCACCTCGACTTGAACAGATTTACCATTCAACACAAATCTGAGCGTCATCTAACCCTAACCCCTTGACCCTAAACCAGACTGGCTTCATAACCCTGACCTAAACACCATTTTCATCTTTTTTCATACTTCATCGCAAAGCCGTCATCCAGTCTCCCCGTCACTCCGGGAAACGAAGAATGCCACCGGCTGATGATCACCTTCTTGTCCGTATAGAAATCAATCGCTTCATTGGCCCGGCCCCGAATATCACCAAACATCGAGATCTTCTTTCCTCCGACAGGAAAATAAGCAATGGGAGCTGGAGTCCCAATATTGATTCCCACCTGGCCCACATGGACAAGACGGGCAAACTCCCGAGCCCATCCCCCATTCTCCGTATAGAGATTCGCCGTGTGACCATAAGGACTTCGGTTGATCACTTCAACGCCCTCTGCAAGATCCCTCACCTTCTTCAGACACCGAACCGGCCCAAAGATCTCCTCCTGAAATACCCGCATCTCCGGTCCAGCCTCCAAGACGGTTGGCCCAATAAAGTAACCCTTGGGATATTTCTCAACCTTCGGGTCTCTTCCGTCAAGAACCAGCTTCGCACCATCTTGGATGGCCTGCTCAACCTCCTTCAACATGTCATCCAAGGCATCCCTCGAAACCACAGGTCCCAATGTTACGCCCTTATCCATGCCATAACCCAGAACCAGCTTTTTCGAAAGCTCAATGAATTTATCCCTCACCTTCTCATAAATCTCTTCCACAGCCAAGACATTCGATACAGCAAAGCACCGCTCACCCACATGACCAAAACAGGAATCGACCACATTCTGCATCACCTCGTCCACCACTGCATCCTCGGCAATCAGGACATGGTTCTTCGCTCCCCCCTGACACTGCGCCCTCTTATTATGGTTGATGGCCGTCTTGTAAACACGCTCCGCCACCTGCGAAGATCCCACAAACGTAACACCCACTGTGCCCGGATGAGTAATCAGAGCCTCCCCCACACCACTTCCGGAACCATGCAGGAGGTTGATCACCCCTTTCGGAAAACCGCATTCATCGGCGAGTTCGAAGATCCTCGTGATCGTCATCGGACAGAGACGACTTGCCTTGACGATCGCCGTATCCCCCGCGGCAATGGCCCAGACAAAATAGAGAGCGATCATCGCCGGAAAATTGAAGGGAGGAAGGAAGACAAAAGGCCCCAAAGGCTCCCGAATATACATCGTATCCACCCCGGTCCCCACATCCTCTGCATGACTTCCCTTTAAAAGCTCTGGTCCGGCACAGGCATGCTCCACATATTCCAAAGCCCGGGTCATCTCCCCCACGGCATCCGCCAAAGTCTTCCCGTTTTCATCCACAATGAGCTCAGCCACCTCATCCTGATGCTTCACCAGTTTTTCGTGAAAATCGAACAGAAACTTTGCCCGCCTGGGCGGTGGCGTTGTCCTCCAACTCCAGAAGGCATCCTGAGCAGCCTTGACTGTTCTATCAATTTCGTCTGTGGTGACTTCAGGACAAAAAGCGATCACTTCGTCCTTGGCCGGATTTCTCACCTCCAGCCACCTCTTCGTTTTCGACTCCACCCACTGCCCGTTCACATAGCTTTTAAGTCTTTTGGACTCCATAATCGATACTTTACATTTAGTATTGTTTCAACCCTCGATATCCATAA
>CAZFJD010000133.1:4992-8981 GCA_964518775.1 uncultured Syntrophaceae bacterium | reverse complement strand
CGTCGGACTTCGAATCCGCAGGCCGTCCGTTCAAGTCGGACCGGGCGCGCCAATGTCTGTACGAATGCAAATTGGGAAATTAGCAATGCAAAGTTAGCGATTTAATTGAATTGCCAATTGGACATTTTGCGATGATGTTTTTTGGCAGAGGGAGCCGTTAGCTCAATCGGTAGAGCAACTGACTCTTAATCAGTAGGTTACAGGTTCGATTCCTGTACGGCTCACCAACTTCGCTTAGAAAATAAAAGTCAATTGTCAAAAGATTAAGGTAAAGATGCCCGTTTCGTTTGAGGGTTATGTTGTTGGTCTTTTAAGTCTTTTAACCATGGCCCTTTGACTTTACACTAAACTGGCTTCGTAACCTTAACCCAAAGATTATTTTCATTGTTTTCAGCGTGCTGGGGCATGCTGGTAGACGGGCCTAAAGCCGGGGTGGCGAAATTGGAATACGCGCGAGACTTAGGATCTCGTGGTCGCGAGACTGTGCGGGTTCGAATCCCGCCCTCGGCACCAATACAGAAGGCAATAGGTGGAAAGCAGAAAGCAGTGATCAGTAATCAGTGACTTAATGACCTATTGACCCGATTACTTAATGACTTGCAAGGATAGAAGGGATTTCTCATGGATATAAACGTTGAGGAAATCAGTTCGATTAAGAAGAAGGTCAATGTACAGGTCCCAGAAGATCAAGTGACCAAGGAGGTCGATTCCTTCTATAGGGAGTTGGGTAAAAAGGCAAAAATCAAGGGATTCCGGCCAGGAAAGGTTCCAAGGAATATTTTGGAGAGATATTTCAAAGATTATGTCAAGGCAGAAATCATCCAGAAGCTGATTCAGGATACGTATCCCACTGCTCTGTCTGAGGTTAGTCTCCAGCCTGTCTCTCATCCCACAATCGATCCCGGTGAACTGGAGGATGGGAAACCATTTCAATATTCTGCGACCATCGAGGTTAAACCTGAGATCAAATTGGAAGGATATCTGGGATTGAATATTGAGGGGGAGAAGGAGGATGTGAAGGAGGAAGAGGTGGAAGAAAGGTTGAGAGGCCTCCAAAACCTTCACGCCAATTTGAAAACGGTTGCGGAAGCCAGACCCATCCAGACCGGAGATTTTGTCATTGTGGATTATCAGGCGGCGATGGAGGGTAAGCCACTGGAGGAAGGGAGAGCAAACGATTTTACGGTGGAGGTGGGAAGCAACCGATTCATTCCAGCTTTCGAGGAAAAGTTGATCGGTTTGAAACCGGAGGAAGAGAAAGAAATAGAGATCTCTTTCCCTGAAGATTACGGATATAAGAAGTGGGCTGGGAAGACGATCTCATTCCACGTCAAGATTAAGGAGATCAAAGAGAAGATCCTTCCTCCCCTGGATGATGAATTTGCCAAAGATTTGGGAGATTATTCATCTCTGGAAGAATTGAAGGCCAAGCTGAGACAGGATATCGAAAGGGAAAAGAACTTGGCGTTGGAACGACACTTGAAAGATCAATTGGTGGATCAACTGGTTCAGAAGAACGCATTCGAGGTTCCCGAAAGCCTGGTGGAGGAACAGACAAAGGTTTTAGTATCGGAAACCAAGTTGAGATTAGCTGCTCAGGGGATCCGGATCGATACCTTGGGCCTCTCAGACGAGAAACTGCAGGAGGATCACCGGGAGACGGCAATGAGGCAGGTTCGAACCTTCCTGATCCTTGAGAAGATCGCAGGCCAAGAGGGGATTACGGTCACCGATGAGGAAGTGGAGAGCCGGCTTAGGGAGGTTTCGGAGAGGACTCATCAGAAATTCGATGTGGTGAAGCGATATTATGAAAAGAATGGCTTAATACCGGAGATAAGGACAGGGATCATGAATGAGAAGGCCCTGAATTTTCTCCTCGAAAAGGCCAACACTTCTACCTGTCGGTAGACCGGCCTGCCTACCGTCAGGCCCCGAACCGTGCTGGTTCAAGGGCAGGCAGGAACTATCTTTGAGGGGTGAAGCCATGCCGTTGATACCAATTGTTATTGAAAAGGATGGGAGAGGCGAACGGGCTTATGATATCTATTCTCGCCTCCTAAAAGAAAGGATCATCTTCGTCGGGACAGCGATCGATGATGATGTTGCCAATCTGGTGATTGCCCAGATGCTCTTCTTAGAATCGGAAGATCCGGACAAAGATATCCACCTTTATATCAATTCTCCCGGAGGGATCGTGACCTCCGGGCTGGCCATCTACGATACCATGCAATACATCCGACCCCAGGTTTCCACCATTTGCATGGGACAAGCCGGCAGCATCGCCGCTCTGCTTCTGTCGGCAGGCCAGAAGGGAAAGCGATATGCCCTTCCTCATTCGAGGATCCTCATCCATCAGCCGATGGGAGGCTTTCAGGGACAGGCTTCGGATGTGGACATCCAAGCGAGGGAGATCCTCCGGCTTCGGGAGGAGTTGAATCAGATCTTGGTCAGACATACGAATCAAACGTTGGAGAGGATCCAGGCCGATACGGATCGAGATTTTTATATGACCGGCCATCAGGCCAAGGAATATGGCATTGTTGATGAAGTGGTTGTCAAACGCCCTGTCCGATCTCAAGGGTAGCTCACAGAGGACAGAAAGGAGAAGAAGATGAAGTCGAACGGCGGAAATTACGGGACCGTCCTACACTGTTCTTTCTGTGGAAAGAGTCAGGATGAGGTGAGGAAACTCATCGCAGGCCCGACGGTTTATATCTGTGATGAATGCATCGAGCTCTGCAATGAGATCATCGCTGAGGAGACCGAGGAACGCTTTCTTCCAGGGAGACTGACCGTCCCTAAGCCCATGGAGATTAAGGCGAAGTTGGATGAATATGTGATCGGGCAGGAGTATGCGAAGAGGATCCTGTCCGTGGCAGTCCATAACCACTATAAACGGATTGACTCGCGGGTCATCTCAGGGGAGGTGGAGCTTCAGAAATCGAATATCATCCTCATCGGACCAACAGGATCAGGCAAGACGCTCCTTGCCCAAACATTGGCTCGTATCCTCGATGTTCCCTTCACGATCGCTGATGCCACTTGTCTGACAGAGGCGGGATATGTCGGTGAGGATGTGGAGAATATCATCTTGAGCCTTCTTCAGTCGGCCGATTACGACATCGAACGGACCCAGAAAGGAATTGTCTATATTGACGAGATCGACAAGATTTCGAGAAAATCGGACAGCCCTTCCATCACGCGAGATGTGTCAGGGGAAGGGGTTCAACAGGCGCTGCTCAAGATCATCGAAGGGACGGTGGCAAGCGTTCCTCCCAAAGGCGGCCGTAAACATCCCCAACAGGAATTTATTCAGATCGATACCACCAATATTCTCTTCATCTGTGGAGGGGCTTTCGTGGGATTGGAGAAGATCGTTGAGCAACGAATCGGTGGAAAGACCTTGGGATTTGGAGCGGACATCAAGACCCGACAGGAACGAGATATGGGAGAATTGCTAAGGGAGGTCCAACCAGAGGATCTCTTGAAGTTTGGATTGATTCCTGAGTTCATCGGGAGACTCCCGGTCATTGCCACTTTGGATGAGCTCAGCGTCGAGGCCCTCATCGATATTTTGAAAAAACCGAAGAACGCCTTGGTGAAGCAGTATCAGAAACTCTTCGAGTTTGAGAGCGTGAAGCTTCGATTTACCGAAGGTGCCTTGATGGCCATTGCCAAAGAGGCCCTCAAGAGGAAATCTGGAGCCAGAGGGCTTCGGGCGATTATGGAGAACATCATGTTGGATGTGATGTATGAGATTCCGTCCCAATCCAACGTGCGTGAATGCATCATCAGTGAGGAGGTCGTCCTGAATCATGAGAGCCCCATCCTCCTTTACGAGAAGGAGGTCGAAGTCGCCTAAAGAAAGAAAAAGGCGGAAGCTGCGCAAACAGAAATCAAAAGAGGGATTAGCCTCATCGCTAATCCCTCTTTTATCTGGCGGGAGCGACGAGGATCGAACTCGCGACCTTCCCGAGTTACATTCGGGA
>CAZFJD010000133.1:1360-4892 GCA_964518775.1 uncultured Syntrophaceae bacterium | reverse complement strand
ACAGACGAGGCTTTCTTCAATCTGGCGGGAGCGACGAGGATCGAACTCGCGACCTTCCCGAGTTACATTCGGGACGTTCTAACCAATTGGCCAATGTATTCCCGACTCTTTGTACGCTTTATCTCCCTCTCCCGTCTCATCGCCTCCGCTCTCGATCCATAGGGCTCATGATAAATCAGCCTCCATAATCCTTTCCCCTTCGAGTATTTACTTCTTCCCCGATTATGACGGGTGAGCCTCTGCTCCAGATTTCCAGTGTGGCCAACATAGTAGGTGCCATCTGCCTCGCTCTGCAGAATATATACGAAATACTGCATTGCCCCATAAAATAAAGCCCCGCCTACATTAACAGACGAGGCTTTCTTCAATCTGGCGGGAGCGACGAGGATCGAACTCGCGACCTCCGGCGTGACAGGCCGGCGTTCTAACCAGCTGAACTACGCCCCCTTCTCTTAGTGAAAAGTTACAAGTTCTAAAGTTAAAACTCAGTCGTTTTGCTTTCAGCAACACGTGGTAGGCGGAACAGGGATTGAACCTGTGACCTCCGGCTTGTAAGACCTACCAAGCGTTTTTATAGCATTTTTTATGGAGTGATAGCAAGTCCTATTTTCATGTATGATTCTCATTAGTTCACTGTGATTTAATGGTATTGAGCGATATTATGAAGTATCGCCATTAGACACCAATATGGACACCAAAAGCGGAACGATGGACACCTATATGGACACCTAAAATTGAGGGAACAAATGAGGGAACAAATGAGGGAACAAAGGTATCTCAGGAAATTCTTTTATTTAGACGCCCTCCCTTGACATCGAGGACTTTTCAGCTCGCCTCAATTCCGAAAGAAAGATAGCCTCTTCCATCAATTCATCAAGGATCTCTAATTTCCTGCTGAAAGGCAAACGAATATCCTTCAGCCTTCTCCTTTCATCGGCCTCAGTCTTCTTCTTCCAGAATTTTGTGAAGTCTTTTGAGGAGTAAACCCGCTTCACCTTTAAATCCTCCATGTAGAATAGTTTCAAGTTTTGGTAAATTCACCTTCACGTACCTGAATAAATCAAAGATATCAATTCTATCCTTACCCCTGAAAACAAGTAGCTTCGTTGCGATCAAATACTCCGGTGTGAATATCTTTACCAAAATATTATCCATTCTCACTTTTTTAGACTTCCTAATCGCCTCTGAATAGAAAGGATGCTGAAAAGAGGGAACAATATCCACAGGTATATCCTCTATAACAATACCTTCCTTGTATTTATAGCCTAATTTGTCTAATATATCCCAAGTCAATTTATGTTCCTCGTAATCGGCTAACAAAAAAATGTCCACGTCCCGTGTCGCCCTCGGTTCCACATAATAGGTCATGGCAACCGCTCCACCTACAGCGTAGTCTCTAATGACTCCTTTCTTTTTAAGGTCATCAAAAACCTTCAGTGCTTTAATTATTCTCATTCTTTCTTACCTTCAATATCTCTTTCTTCTCAAACTTCTCCCATGCCTCATCAATGACTCTTCTTAAGAAATCCGATACCGATATCCCTGTCTTCTTCGACATCACCTTTAACCTTTTTACGTGAGCCTTGGAGAGCGTGAAGTTTATTCTTTCCATTCCTTACATCCTTTTTAATAAGTAATATATACACATCGTAAAAGATTTGTCAAGAAAATCTTTCTAACCTTCAAAATCAAGGCTGAACGCCCAAATCATAAAATTTTTGATTGCGAGGATTGCTCACAACAAGACTTCTCACCCTGGCCAATGGTTTTGCCTTTACCATGAATCAATAGGTTACGCATCAAGCAACCTCACTTCTCAATCCGCTCAAACGTCAATCAGCGGGAGGATTTTTCTCTGCTTCTCTACTGGAAATTTTGAAATTTGGGAGAGGATAAAGGTTCTATAATCCAGGGTCGTCTCTCCCCTCTTGAAACACCCCTCCCAAGTTTGCCTCATGCCAAGATTCAGGAACCTTCTTAGTTCTCTAAAGAAAAATTCGCTGAATGAATCCCTAATAATGGGTTGAAGCGAAGGATCATTTATAGACTCACTTAAAACAGCGTCAGCGATAAGAACAACTTCAGAGTGCGAGAGATTGAGAATATCGAATTTCGATAATTCCGTTTCAATCCTCTGATAGATCGTAAAAATAATAGCAGCAGGGATAGCAGCTCTCATCTTAAAAGGGAGGACCTGTTCTTTTACTTCCCCAATGATAGCCTTGATTTTTTCTTCCCTTCGCTGGGCCTCTTCTATCTGTCGCTTTTCCTTTAACCTCTCCTCGATTTCAAACTCCTCAAGGTTGATTTTTTTGATTTCAAGATCATCTTTCTTCTTTTGGAGTTCAGGGCTAATTTGGGGGCCTTTGATCTCTTCCAATTCCTTGGCAGTTTTAGCCTGTTCCACTCGCAAGCCTGCTATTTCAGTGGTCTCCCTTTCCTTTTTTAATATCTCAGAAGGTCGATCCACAATGATACTCTTTTTGGAGATAAAAGGATAATGACCTTCTTTGGATTCAGAATGATGGCGATTTTTAGGAGGTTCCTCATCGTCTTTCAAACATTTTGAAATTGTTGGCCTTGAAACGCCCAATTCACGTGAGATGCGTGAGATTGAAGCTCCTTTTTCTGCCATCCTCCGGATCTCCTTGGTCGTTTCGGTATCAATCATCTCCTAATTCCCTCCCTGTAAAATTTATTGTAAAAATTTGACTGTCAAATCTGTAAAAATTGCTATAAAATTTCCCTGTAAAAAAAGTGTAAAAATTTTATAGACGTCCTGTAAAAAATTTGCAGATTCTTTGTCATTCCATTACTCATCAAAAATCACCTCTTGCTGAACCCTGACGGCATCCTCCTGAGTCAAGGTGCTGAGATACCGCATCGTCATCAAAGTTGAAGAGTGACCCAGGTGAAGTTGTAGTGCCTTTGGGTTTCCGGTCTGTCGCAATCTCTCAATGGCGTCTGAATGTCTGAGAAGGTGAGGATAGACCCTTTTAGTGAATCCTGAACTATCTGAGGCCCTTTTGATGATCTGCCATCCCCTCGATCTTTTGATAGGAAAGAATCGGTCATTGGAACTGAGTTTATGTTCATAGGCGTAGGATTTGAGTCTATCAATCAATCTATCTGGACAGGCTATTAACCTGGGTTTTCTACCCTTACCAATAATCGAGAGCACCGGCTTTCCCTCAAACTTTTGGATATGGGATGGAGTCAAACTCAATGCCTCTGAAATACGCAGGCCAGTCTGAAATAAGAGAAGTATGAGAAGTGCATCCCTTTCCCCTCGCCTTGTTCCCTTAACCCCTTCTACAAGCGATTTAACCTCTTCAGGGGTAATGTATGGGACTATCCTCTGAGCCTTTACCAGTGCGGTATGTCTCAAGACGGGATAGTTCATGCTCACCTCTCAATTTTAAACGAACAGAAGTTTTGTTTAATAATAAGCATCAAAACACCTTCCAATGGCCTGAGAATGAGAGGTAACAGGGCTTAAAACTAAACAATGTATGCACTTTTGTTTAGAAAT
>CAZFJD010000133.1:589-1350 GCA_964518775.1 uncultured Syntrophaceae bacterium | reverse complement strand
CGAAAGATACTCATCCGGCACTCGGAAAATCGGCTTAATCTGGATCGGCTCCTCTCTCTCGATGATCTCTTTCAACCGAGTAATGAGGTCTTTGAGTTCGATAAGGAGTTTCTTATCCATCATCTTTTAAGTCTCTTAACTATTTTAAGGTGTGCGAACGGATCATGCCTCTCAAAAACTGGATAAATCCTGCCTTCGGCCTGGGAAACGATAGCACTATGAATGCACTCAGGAAGGTTGACGGTCAACGAATCATCGTCTTTCCCCTCACCTTCCCTTTCTTCTATCAACTCCCCTCCTTTCTCAAAAATCCTTCGCATGGCCTCGGCTATATTCACCGGAACGATTGCAACGATCACCTCATCTTGATTCTCTGCTTTAGAGTCTCTACGGATAGTCTTTTTTGGAATCCCTTTGAATCCAAAACTTGTAATCTTATCTCCTCCATTCATAGGCTCCTCCTCCCTTTCAAGGTAAGACTCAATAAGATTATTGAATTCCTCACCTGAAATAAAAGGTGAATCTTTAACCGAGATGTTAGCTATAAATAAAAGGGTCTTCGTAGTTCCTCGGTAGATGACATATCCTTTGGCACCTATTCGATTTGCGTCTTTAAGCCATGCCTTCCGCTTCTCAGGTTCAATTATCGAGCAATATCCGCCTTCGGGAGAAAATAAACGGATTTTCCCTGTCCATCTCTTTCTGTTGAGTTTGGAACAGTAAGGACAATCCCACCTGTGGCATAAGGTTCGGGTCACCTT
>CAZFJD010000133.1:0-579 GCA_964518775.1 uncultured Syntrophaceae bacterium | reverse complement strand
GACTTTCGGGAATTTTTGGTCGTAATTATAAGGGTTGACCTACCACACTTAGTCTTATATGAATATTCTGTCTTCTTTATTTCAAGAGGAATTGCCTGATTACTCTCTTGAAATAAAGAAGACAAACCCTCAATGGGCGGTTCATTCACCCAGCCCACCATCTCAGAGGTAATTTGGGTTCTTGGTAAGGTCTGAAAGTCGTCTCGGCTATGAGTAAGGAGATAATCATCCAGGCCGGTCTTGCCTTCATCGGTCTCCGGCAAGTGGACAATGGAGAAAATGGCCCCCCGTTCAATCAACCTCTCGGCCAACCGATAGACCGCAAGCTGCACGTTTTCGTTAGTCCTGAAATCTGAATCCGGGACTAAGAAAACTTCACGACCTTGAAAATTGATACGGTCGAAATCAGGGATTAGATCATCGCTATCCGAACATTTCCAGTTCCAGACTCCCCCCAACCCTATGCAGGGGATACCCTCCTGAACACCCCGCAAACATTTCTTCTCCCCTTCCGTGATGACAATAGGGGGTATGGAAGGATCGAGAAGAATCTTTTCCACTCCTAAAGGAATGTAGAGA
>CAZFJD010000132.1:0-9096 GCA_964518775.1 uncultured Syntrophaceae bacterium | reverse complement strand
TCCCTTTCCGAGCCTTCATAAGGCCCACGTTTAAAAGGAATGGGACAAAGACGCATCCAGAGGAGGGACTCTGGTAAGGGTCATCACCCGTGTGCATGAGCCCCTAAGCGGTTGGGCCGATGAAGCCTCTCCAAGGGATCCCCCCAGGGGGGCCTCTAGAAAAAATTTTCCTCTCTCAAGACACAGAGGGGCGGGTTAGAGAAGCTTTAGAGCTGCCACCTTTGAGCGGTATCGGCATCGAATCCGAAATCCTTACCAAACTTTCATCCTTGATACTGACGAAGGTTTCCCGTAATATTCAATGATCGCGGCATTCTAAAGGTTCGAGAACTCGCCCCTCTGTGTCGATGCCTTTTCTGAGATCTTCTTGTCCGTGGAAGAGAAAACTGGGGGAAACGCAAGTCCTCGACATTTCGTCCAAAAAATATGACGTTGAAATTTATCCATTTCATGTTAGTCTTGTAAAAGAATCCATATCAAAGCACAGCACTGTGGCCGAGCTAATCATACTGGGTTCAGGAACAGGGGTTCCCTCTTTAAGAAGGGCATCTCCGGGCCTGCTCTTAATCACAGAAAGTTCCATCGTACTGATCGATAGCGGACCTGGAACGTTGAGAAGGATGCTGGAGGTCGGGATCACCTATCGGGATATCGACCTTCTCCTTTATACACACATCCATCCAGACCACATCTCAGAACTCGTCCCAATCCTCTTCGTCTGTAAGTATGCAGACCTTCCCAGGCAAAAAGATCTGGTCGTTCTGGGTGGACCTGGATTCAAGGATCATTTTGCTCAACTGAGAAAAATCTACGGCCCCTGGATCGAACCTCAGTCCTACCACTTAACCGTCCAGGAGACTGCCGAAAACCCGTTCCTTTTCGAAGAAATGACGATCTCTTCAAAGCCGATGGCCCATATCTCCGAAAGCGTTGGATACCGAATTGAGTTGAGAGACCGAAAATCGATTGCCGTATCCGGTGACACCGATTATTGCAAGAATATTATCGACCTCGCGTATGGAGTGGATCTTCTCATTTTGGAATGCTCCTTTCCAAATGAGAAAAAGGTCGAAGGACATCTCACTCCCTCTTTGGCGGGAAAAGTCGGAGCCGAATCCGGCTGTAAGCGATTGCTGCTCACACACCTTTATCCTGTCTGCGATCAATTCGATATTTTGAAACAGTGCAAAGAGGCCTTCAGAGGCGAGATCCTTTTGGCCGAGGACCTGATGAAGATCAAGATTTAGGAACTCGGCCATCCTTAACGATTTGACAATCCTTCCTTTTTGGGATATTTTATCTTGGGTAGGTGGAATTTTGAAAAGAAACTATACGTTGCTCGTATTCTTCTCTTTATGCCTCTTTCTCTTTGTCTCTGCCACTCAGGGTGAGACTCAGGAGAAACCAGCCATCTATTCAGTCGAAGTCGATGGAATCATCAATCCCGCCACTGCGAAATTCATCACAGAATCGATTGATCAAGCTACTCAGCAAGGGGCTCAGTGCCTCATTGTTCAGTTGGACACGCCTGGAGGTTTGATGGAGTCGATGAGGATCATTGTGAAGAAGATTCTCACAGCCAACATTCCGATCATCGTCTACGTGGCTCCAAGTGGAGGAAGGGCTGCCTCTGCTGGTGTCTTTATCACCATGGCGGCACACATTGCAGTGATGGCTCCAAGCACTCACATTGGAGCGGCCCATCCGGTTACCCTTGGTGAAGGGAAAGAAAGTAAGACCATGTCGGAAAAGATTGTCAATGACACGGTCTCCTATATTAAGACCATCGCAAAAACGCGGGGGAGAAACGTCGACTGGGCTGAAAAGGCCGTGAGGAAGAGCGTCTCCATTACTGAAGAGGAGGCAGTGAAACTCAATGTGGTCGATTTCATCGGTTCAGATCTCCAAGACCTTCTCACCAAGATTGATGGAAAGGTGATTAAGTTTGATGGAGTGACACGAACCCTTCTCACCAAGGGAATCAAACCTCGCTCCATGCAGATGAGCTGGCGCTATCGACTTCTCGATATCATCTCCAACCCGACCATCGCTTACATTCTTCTCATGCTGGGAATTTATGGAATCTTCTTCGAGCTCTCAAATCCGGGAGCCATTCTTCCCGGTGTGGTTGGCGGAATCTTTCTGATCCTCGCCTTCTATGCATTACAGATGCTTCCCATCAATTTTGCCGGCTTGGCATTGATCCTTTTTGCCATCATCCTCTTTATCGCAGAGATCAAAGTGGTAAGCCATGGATTACTGGCTGTGGGTGGTGTCATCTCCCTCTTTTTAGGATCATTGATGCTGATCGAAAGTCCGACCGAATATATGAAAATTTCTTTGAGCGTCATCATTCCTGCAGTGCTGGTCAGTTCGGGATTTTTTACCTTTGCAGTCACCAAGGCGATTAAGGCACGCCTCGCCAAACCGACCACAGGGATGGAGGGCCTCATCGGAGAAATAGGAATTGCTACCACAGGTTTGACGCCCGAGGGAAAGATTTCGATTCATGGGGAATTTTGGAATGCCTACAGTGATCAACCGGTTGATCCCGGTGAGAAAGTGCAAGTCATTGGAGTGAAGAATTTAAAACTTAAGGTTAAAAAAATGGAATAAGGAGGAAATGAAATGGGAATGACAGGTTTACCATCGGGTTTTTTCTTTTTGGTCGTCTTTGTGATCATCCTGGCTGCCTCAGCGATTAAGATTCTCAGAGAATACGAACGGGGCGTGATCTTCCGACTGGGAAGGCTGATCGGTGCAAAAGGGCCGGGGCTTTTCTTCATCATCCCTGGAATTGACAAGATGTTAAGGATCAGCTTGAGAACGGTAACAATGGACATACCACCTCAGGATGTCATCACCCGTGACAACGTCTCCATTAAAGTGAATGCCGTCGTCTACTTCCGCGTGATGGACCCGAATAAAGCAGTAGTCGAGGTGGAGAACTACCTTTATGCCACCTCCCAATTGGCCCAAACCACGCTTCGGAGCGTTGTCGGTCAGGCGGAATTGGACGAGCTGCTCTCCCAGAGAGAAAAGATCAACATGACACTTCAAGATATCTTGGATAAACACACAGAGCCATGGGGGATTAAGGTCTCTCTGGTGGAGACCAAACAGGTTGATCTACCTGAAGAGATGCGGAGGGCGATTGCCCGTCAGGCGGAGGCTGAAAGGGAGAGAAGAGCGAAAATCATTCACGCAGAGGGCGAGGCCCAGGCTGCTGAAAAACTGGCCCAGGCAGCCAATGTCATTAGTGTCAATCCTGCAGCGATCCAGTTAAGGTTCCTTCAGACCTTAACCGAGGTGGCTACTGAAAAGAACTCCACAACTATCTTCCCTGTTCCGATCGACTTACTCAAGCCCTTCCTGGAAAAGAAGACATCGTGAGAAAGAGGCTGAAGGTTAGAGGTTGGAGGCAAGATCGATGATGCCTCCATCCTCGAGCCCTTTGAAGAAGGGCGATCCTCAACCCTTTCTTCTCATATGCCAGTCTATTTTGCTCCATATGCCTTGAAGGATCTGAACCTCCCTCTCTTCCATCTCGCTCCTGCCAAAGAGCCGCCTGAGAACTCTCATAATTCTCTTCGGATGATTGGCATCCAAGAATCCAATGTTCAGAAGGGTTCGCTCCATGTGCTCAAACATCCGCTCTAACTGCTCAGCTTTCGCCAGCTGGACAGGACGCTCTTGAATCCTCCTCGACGATTGGAATAATTCATAGCAAATCACCACCACAGCTTGTGCCACATTGAGGGAAGAGAATGCCTCTGAGGAGGGGATTCTGACATAAAGATGGCAAAGGGAGAGCTCTTCATTCGTCAGCCCTTCTCTCTCCGAACCGAAGACCAATCCGATCGAATTCTTCGCAGAGAGAGGGACGAGCTTCTTCAGCAAAGTCTTCGGAGTCAAAAGAGGACTTCTCTCTTTACCGACTCGTGAGGTCGTTCCCACTACACACGCCATTTCAGAAATGGCTTCCCTTAATGTGGAGACCTCCTCAGCCCTTTCTAAAATATCCTCAGCCCCTGAAGCCAATTTGTAAGCATCCATATGAAGAGGAGAACATCCATCGACCAGAATCAGTCGGCTCAATCCCATATTCTTCATTGCCCTTGCCACTGAGCCAATATTCTCAGGGAATCTTGGCCTGACCAGAATGATCGAAATGGCATCAAGGTTCACCCCGCCCCTTCGATAAGGAACAGGATTCAACTTTTCCTTCATCGCGTACTATTATATCTTTCAAAAATAGCCTTGACTATCGATTTTTTTTATCTTATTTAAACTCCGAAGTTTCGTCCCTAAATTCAAGGGAGAACGGCCTGGATGAAGGTTCCCTTTTTCGATTTAATTCCTCAGTTTTATTCCATTCAAGAAGAAATTAAATCCGCACTGGATGAAGTATTCACGTCCCAACAGTTCATTTTAGGGCCTAAAGTGGAGGCTTTGGAACACGCCATCGCTCAATATTGCCAAACTCGATACGCCATCGGTGTGGCCTCCGGATCCGATGCTCTCCTTCTATCATTAATGGCTTTAGGAATTGGTGCAGGCGACGAGGTGGTCGTTCCTCCCTATACGTTTTTCGCCACTGGAGGTTCTGTTTCCAGACTGAAAGCCATCCCTGTCTTTGCAGATATCGATCCAATCACTTATAACATCGACCCTTCTAACGTCGAGCAGAAGATCACGGCAAAGACGAAGGCCATCATCCCTGTCCATCTCTTTGGACAATGCGCAGACATGGATCCCCTTCTTCAACTGGCAAAGAGGAAACAGATCTTTCTGATCGAAGATGCTGCCCAGGCATTAGGAGCCGAATATAAACCCCTTCCAAATGTAAATGGCCGAAAGGCTGGCCAGATGGGAGAGCTCGGATGTTTCTCCTTTTACCCCACCAAAAACCTGGGCGCCTTTGGTGATGCCGGAATGGTCGTCACCAATAACCCTGATCTGGCAGAAAAGATTCGAATTCTCAGAGTCCATGGGAGCCAACCTAAATATTTCCATAAGTGGATCGGAGTCAATAGTCGACTCGATACGATTCAGGCAGCCATCCTCTTGGTAAAATTCAGGCATCTGGAGAAATGGACCCAAGAAAGACAGAAGAGGGCGAAGCGGTATGAAGAGTTGTTTCAGGATCTCCTCTCCTCCGTCCCTGGATTCGATCTTCCTGTGATTCAATATCAAAACCGCCACATCTTCAACCAATATGTGATCCGGGTTCCAGCAAGGGACCAGCTGAGGCGGTTCTTAACAGGGCAAGGGATCGGGACGGACATCTATTATCCTCTCCCTCTCCATCTGCAGGAATGTTATTCTTTTTTGAAAAAGCGCCGAGGAGAGTTCCCTGTTGCTGAAAAAGCCTCCGAAGAGACTCTCGCCTTACCCATTTATCCTGAATTGACAGAGGATCAACAGATCTATGTGGTCGACCGGATCAAAGCATTCTATAGGAAATGATCGAGGGCCGAAGGGTAACGAAACAGGCGTCGGTACCTAAGGCTATTTACTTTTAATACCCCATGCCCAGACGGCACCCTCGAAGCACGAAAAAGGTCATTTGGTTAGGGTTAAGGTTAGGAGGCCAGTTTGGGTTTAGGGTAAGGGTTATGGCCAAAGATTTAAAGCCAAATGACCTAACCCAACAACGAAACCGGCATCCTTACCCTGACCTTTACCCAACACTTATTTTCTAACGAATGAGCGGGGCAACAATAGGATGAGTGTTGATCAACTTCTTCAAAAGATCCTTAAGAAAAAGGCGCTGGTGGGAATTATCGGCATGGGATATGTCGGCCTTCCTCTGGTTATAAGGTTTTGTGAGGAAGATTTTCAGATTCTGGGATTCGATGTCGATTCAAAGAAAGTGGCCGCACTGAAGAAAGGGAAAAGTTATTTAAAATCTATTCCCTCTTCCAGGATTTCTAAATTTATCCGAAGCGGCCGCTTAGATGTGACAGACGATTTCTCCCGCCTTGATGAACCAGATTCTATCTTGATCTGTGTGCCTACGCCCCTGACCGAAAAGATGGAACCGGATCTCCAATATATTGAAAAAACGACCGAGGCCATCCGGGATCATTTGAGAAAGGGACAATTGATTGTCCTTGAAAGCACCAGTTATCCGGGGACCACTGAAGAATTAATTCTTCCCCGTCTGGAATCGACGGGTTTGAAGGTGGGGAGGGATTTCTTTTTAGCCTATTCTCCTGAAAGGGAGGATCCGGGAAATAAACGATTCACCACACAGCAGATTCCCAAAGTGGTGGCTGGGGTTACTCCGTCCTGCAAGAAAGTGGCTTTCGCTCTCTATCGTCAAACCATCCAAAAAGTCGTACCTGTTTCGTCACCCAGGGTTGCTGAATTGACCAAGCTTCTCGAGAATATCTATCGAAGTGTCAATATTGCCTTAGTGAATGAATTAAAGATGCTGGCTGACCGAATGGGGATCGACATTTGGGAGGTCATCGAAGCTGCAAGCACAAAACCTTTTGGGTTCTCACCTTTCTACCCGGGTCCGGGCATGGGAGGCCATTGTATTCCCATCGATCCTTTCTATCTTTCCTGGAAGGCTAAGGAATACGACTTCACGACGAGATTTATTCAGTTAGCTGGAGAGATTAATATCTCCATCCCTTATTATGTGGTCTCCAAGATTTCAGATGGCCTTAATGAGAGGGGAAAAAGTATCAAACGTTCGAAAATCTTGATCCTTGGGGTAGCCTATAAGAAGGATGTGGACGATGCCAGGGAGTCCCCTGCCCTCGCCATCATGGATCTCCTTCAAAAAAGGGGCGCGAGCATCCTCTATCACGATTCCTATATCCCTGTTCTTCCTTCCTTTCGAAAATATCTTTTTAGACTAAAGTCTTCTCCCCTCACAGAGCGCTTGCTTCACAAAATTGATGCTGCAGTGATCGTGACAGATCATAGCCATATCGATTATCAGTGGGTGGCGAAGCATGCTCCGCTCCTCATCGACACCCGAAATGTGACCAAGGACATGAAGCAATGGAAGAAAAAGATCGTTAAGGCCTAATCCAAAAATTCTGAATCCTAATATCGAAATCCTATCGCGAAATACCAAAAGGCAAGTTTTAAGGGATTACCTTCTCTCCATCCGATGGGATAAGAATCCTCCTCCCCCTCCTCACTCGGATTTGTTTTTCAGAAGAGGGAGATCGAATTAGGCAACGGTTCAATAACTCAATGGCTCAGTAACCCAACAACTCAATCACCCTATAACTCTTTCATCCACATTTTTTATTCAATCTGGAATTCCCAATCTCTTCTTGGTTTCCTATCTCCTCATCTCCCCAGCACCCCGTCCCCCCATCTCCTTATCTTCGTTTTTAATAGACAGGGCCAACTTTTGGTGAGTAGACCGGGTTTTCCGAGTGGTACAGGTTGATGTTTGTCTTCTCTGTTGCCGCCTGGTTTCCCGGCGGTGCCACACGATCTCAACCATCCAACCGTTACTCCCGGCCCCTCGCAGAACCGGACGTGGTGCGTTACACCATCCGGCTCCCAGCTTGAGTCCTCCACAAAGGTTGGGGATAGAGGTTATGAACAATCTGCACTCGGGGAAGCCAACGTGTCATCACTGCCCAAAACGACGGCCACGTCATCGAACGACGCTGACTGCGCCGGTTAAGCCACTTGCGCAATAGCCGACAGGCAAGATGAAAGTATGCCCTCAGACTCCTCATATTACCGCTGACCCCATAGTACTGGATGTGCCCCCGAAGATGATACCTCGTATACTCCATCATGATTCTGCCCCCTTCCACTCTCAGATTCCGTAGGCGCTGATTCAAAAGCTTCAGCTTCTTACGAAAGCGCTTCCCCTCCGTCTTCCGGCCTACCACGAATCTCCCGCGGCGGCTCAGGCTCACGAAGTGCGTGAATCCTAAAAAGTGAAAGGTCTCCGGTCGGCCCAATCCATCCCGGTGACAGTCTTGTCTGGCTCTACTGCCAAATCGCAGTACCCGCGTTTTGCTGGGTTCAACCTCCAGGTCAAATGCGGCTAAGCGCTTCTCTAATTCTTGTACAAAGCGCCTCGCGTCCTCCTCATATTGAAAGCACACGATGAAGTCGTCTGCATAGCGCACCAAGTACGCCTTACCTTGGCATGACTTCTTAAACCGCTTTTCAAACCAAAGGTCCAAAACATAATGAAGGTAAATATTAGTAAGCACGGGCGATACCAGTCCACCTTGTGGCGTCCCTTCCTCACTCGCACTCACTACACCATCCTCCATCACCCCCGCCTTGAGAAACCGCCTGATGATTCGTAGAAAGCAAGGATCAGATATTCGATGCTCCAGGAACCGCATCAGATGGACGTGGCTAACATGGTCAAAGAAACTCCTGATGTCCGCCTCCACCACCCACTGCGTACCCTCCCAGGTCACGATCTCTGCCACTCGCCTCAACGCATCATGAGCACTCCGGTCGGGCCGAAATCCATAGGAGCAATCACAGAACTCCGGCTCCCAGATCGCCTGCAGGATCTGGCTAAGCCTATCCTGCACCAACCTGTCCTCAAAGCTGGGTACCCCCAGCGGCCGGTATCGACCCTCCCCCTTCGGGATATATACCCGTCTTACCGGCTTGGGCCGATAGCCCAGACTCCTCAGTCGCCTGGATAACTCCTGTACCCGTTCTTCCAGACCCTCCTGATAGTCTGCTTTCCTCACCCCATCCACTCCGGGCGCCTTTCTCTCCTCCTGACGCTCGAAACTGGATCGCAATCCCTCCGGATCAAAGAGCATCCCCATCAATGAGGTTAATCGCTCTCCCCGAAGCTCTCGCACCTTCTGTGTCAAACGGGTCAGTCGCGTGGTCATGGCTTCTTCCGCCCTGTGTCGGCCCATGTCTCCCTGACCTGTTCTCTCAAACCGGCACCCCTTTGCTCCGTCTGCATTACCAGACCTCATCGCTCTTATGGATGCCTCCGACTTCCGACAGCCTCCCGCCCTCTTCCTCGCTTCTTACACTTGTCCGAGGGTGCGCTCTCTTCTGCACCAACTGCCGGATCTCCCTGGTTACCACGTAGTCTCCATGTGAAGCTCGACACGGCCTAAG
>CAZFJD010000131.1:0-9129 GCA_964518775.1 uncultured Syntrophaceae bacterium | reverse complement strand
GTGAAGGAAGAATAGAATGTTTGAGGGTATCGAAGACTGGCCTGTCTCTGAAAAACCTTGAAATGGTAACGGTTAGGAGTTTGGAGAGATGATTACGCTCTGCAGGATCTGTTCCAACTTTAAGTAGATATTCTTCATAGTTTGAGAGACCGATTTGGAATATCCGGTGCTCGACCTTCCTTTTAATCCCTCTCCTCTGAAAGGGGCGCCATTGCAAGCCAAATAGCGGAGCCGCCTCTCTGAGAAATCCGTCAAAGTGCATGGGCTTTTTCAAAGTCTAACAGTTGTTTCTTCACCTTGAGCCCATGACCATAGCCGCCCAAGCCACCGTTGCTCTCAATCACTCGGTGGCAGGGGACAATCAATGGGATGGGATTTTTGCCATTTGCATTCCCCACCGCACGAAATGCCTTTGGATGACCGACGGCCTCTGCAATCTCTTTGTAGGACCGTGTTTGGCCATACGGGATCTTTGCCAGTTCTGACCATACTTTTTTCTCGAAGGATGTCCCTCTTAAATCTAATCGACAATTAAACCGGCGGGGTTTACCTTTCAGATATTTTTTTAGTTGAGTTAAAACCGCTTTATTCTTTCGATCGCTCTTGACGATCTCTCCAGAAAACCGTTCCTTCAACCTTTTCAGAAAGGCCTTCTCCGATCTGAGAAAGTCCACCATACAGGCACCTTTTTCAGTCGAGGCCACAAAAACCTTTTTTAATAATGGTGAATAGAAAAATGAGTAATAAATATTTTCCATCGCATCCTCCGACTTTTACTAGAATCCCACCGAATTCTCCCCTCCCTTGACGGGAGGGGATTCAGGGGAGGGTGAACCTAACAGTGCTTTCCTATTTCTTCCATTACTCCTTCTATGGTTTGCAAAACCTCATTGTTCCAAAACCTTAAAATTTTAAAACCATTTCTAATCAAATAGTCATCTCTTTCGGCATCTTTTTCTGTTGTGTGCTGTCCTCCGTCCACTTCTATGACAACCCTTTTCTCGAAGCATCCGAAATCAACTATATAGTTATCTATGGGTTGCTGCCTTCTGAATTTTAATCCAGCTAATCGTTTATTTCGTAATTGTTTCCACAATAAATTTTCTACATCTGTGGAAGTTCTTCTGAGGGCTTTGGCAGTGGTAGTAATTCTACCTTTCTTATCTTTCATTCACCCTCACCCTCACCCTCTCCCTCCCCCGTCCACAGGGGGAGGGAATTTTTTAAACTGTGCTGCTCTCACCAATCCCATTGGTCCGGTCATCATCGTATTTCCACCTGGAGCAGCGTAGACGAATTTAAATGATGTCCCTTTGAAAAGGTCACGATTGGGACCAGTGACCAACACCGATAAGTCTCCGGAAAAAGGCCTCAGTGTGATGGCTCCATGGCCATTTTCATCAAAGACTTTTTTACTGCTCAACTCGCCTCTAAGAAAAAGGCTCAAGTCGTGTTCCAGTTTCTTTGGCGTCAACTCATGGGTATGGTGTTCGTAGAGGCCCTCAATCCTCCTCTCAATCAGTAAGGCCGCGATAGTGTGTCCGTTACCCACGTTAACAATTAGAGAGGGACCTGTGACCTCGTCCATACAGCCCAAAATCGCAGAGAAGGAGGTATCCATCACCAAAACCGGGACGGAAAGAGTTCTTCTCACCGATTTCACCGCTGATCTCATTCGAAGGAAATGGGATGGAATCGAATCCTCAGAGAACTGGAATGTCTCAGGACGATTATCCTTTCGGAGCATCGTCTCCATATTCTCAAAACGGAAGGCCCGGTCTGAAACCCCCTTCGGTGAAACACCATGGTCCTGAACGGAAATGGCGATGGCATCAACTTTTAAGTCTTCTCCGAAGTGTGAGAGGAAGTCCTGGAGGGATGGAAGATCGATCTCTTGGATCTTCAATTCATGGAAACGGTTGGACTCGGGTTTGTCTTCCACCTCGATCCCCATCGATCTCACTTCATCCAAGTCATTTCGAATGGAGTAAGCAGCAGATTCCTCCATCACAACACGATATCCTTTTTTAAGGTGACGTAGGATGGCTCGAGTGATCGATCCACCTCCGATGGTATCACCATGGATATACACATCGCCCTCGATCACCTGCAGTTTGTCCGCGAGGATCTTGGATGGGGTGGGAAGAACAAGGCTCGTGCAATTCTCGATCTTCTTTTTAGAATCAAAGAGGAGAATATCCTGGGTTCCAGCCCCAATATCAATCGCCAGAATTCTCATTGCTCCTGTATCCGTCACGGTATTCGGGGACAGTCCCCCACTGCTTACTGCTTTCTGCCTTCTGCCTACTGCTTACTGTTTACTGATAACTATCCCTTAATCACTCCCATAGGTACAAGTTTCGCGACCTTAAGGCTGATCCCTGCATGGTGGACCACATTGACCACATCGGTTACATCTTTATAGGCATCTGGAATCTCCTCCACAATGGTCCCCCGACTTGCTCCCTTGACGATGATCCCTTTATCCTCTAACTCTCTCGCAATGGCCCTGCCCTTTGCCGCTTTAATTGCCTGGTGGCGGCTCATCACCCGACCTGCCCCGTGGCAGGTGCTTCCAAAGGTCTCCTTCATTGCCCCCTCTGTCCCCACCAATACATAAGAACATCGGCCCATATCGCCAGGAATGAGGACGGGCTGCCCGATCGACCGGTAATCGTCTGGAATATCTGGGTGGTTTGATGGAAATGCCCTGGTGGCACCCTTTCTGTGAACGCAGAGTTTCTTTTTCTCTCCATTCACACTATGGTTCTCAATCTTTGCGATGTTGTGGCAGACATCATAGATCAAATCCAGCTTTAAATCCCTCGGGCCTTTTTTAAAAACCCTCTCAAAGGTTTCCCTTACCCAATGGGTGATCATTTGCCGGTTCGTAAAAGCAAAGTTGGCTGCACAGGCCATTGCTTGAAGATACTGTTCCCCTTCTGGTGAAGAAACAGGGGCACAACAGAGTTGGGGATCTGGAAGTTCAATTTGATATCTCTTAGCCGCATCCATCATCACCCGAATGTAATCATCACATACCTGATGACCCAAACCTCTTGAACCCGTGTGCACGGTAATCGTGACCTGATCCTTCCACAGTCCCAACGCTTGAGCAATCGCCTCATCGAATACCTCAGCCACATATCCGACTTCCACAAAGTGATTTCCGGAACCGAGCGTTCCTAACTGGGCCCTCCCCCTTTCCATGGCCCTTTCAGAGACGCGATCCGGATCGCCCCCCTCGATACATCCCTGTTCTTCAATGTGGTTAAGATCTTCTGCGGTGCCGAACCCTCTTTCAACTGCCCACTTCGCACCTTTTTTGAGAACTCGACGCTCTTCCTCTCGATTCAACTTGAGATCTTTCCGGTGGGAACCTACACCCGAAGGGATGTTCACAAAGAGGGCCTCCACCAACTCTCTTATCCTTCCTCGAATATCAGTGCGGCTCAAACCTGAGCGCATCAATCGAACGCCTCAGTTGATGTCGTATCCCACACCCCCCGGCGAAACAATCCCTGTATTCAGATTAAAGGCCGCCACACCGCCGATGGGAAAACCGTAACCCCAGTGGATGTCCGGCATGGCTAAGGAATGGCCAACAATGCCTGGTAGCCATGCCACATTGGCAACCTGGACCAAGCTCTGATCCTTTCGAATATCATCAAACATCCGTTCATCCGCATAGATGATCCCATCGGTCCTCATCTTTCCTTCTCGAGGAATTCTCCACCGATAATCATCTACCTTCTGTATCTTAATCTTTTCTTCTGGCATTGTGATTACTCCCGCGAGGCATGAAAATTTTTAGGGTTTTGGGTTAAGGTTACGGCTACGAGGCCCGTTTGGTTTAGCGTCAAAGGGTTACGGCAACTTCTTATGACGAACGACCTGACCGTTGAACGATACGGGCATCGTTACCGTTGCCGATGGACGAAACCTTTATTCTCTGAACACTCAGAGATCAAAAATAATTCGGGCCCTCCAGCCTCTGTTCTCCTTTCGAACCTCTATTCGATGGTAGGTCACAGCCTTCACCCCTGTCTTGATCACATGAACCCCTTCCTGAAATGGCTCTCCCTTCACCACCGCCTTCAGTCCATTCTCGCCCACTGATTCAACTTTGAACCCCTTAAAGAGGAGATGCTCCACATCATGAAGATAAAGAAGTTCGCTCAGCCAATCCACCATCAGGCGTTCCAGACCCTCTCTCCCAAGTTCAATGCGTCTTTCGATCCGACGCCTCACCTTTCTTAAATCAGTGATGAGGTGGAAGAAGGCCTCCCCTGCATTCTCGAAGAGCGTCTTGAGGTCCTCGCCATAGACGATGAGGCCGATATCCGCCGTGTGATTCAAGACCTCAAAGCGTTTCATTTGGCCGTCTCCGGGTCACTCACCTTTCTTCTTACCCTTCACAATATTGACCGCCTTCTCCATCAAGTCAGGAATCCTTCCGAAGAAGGCCTCCACCATCGCAGGTATTCTCCTGAGATTGAGAATGGAAATCTCACCATCCTTAATAACCAGAAAGGCAATAGGTTCCACGCAGATCCCTCCACCACCTGCGCCTCCGCTTCCGCCTGAGGTCTTGATCTGCTCTGTTCCCGCACCTGCGCCGATACCCAGAGAAATCTTGGAGACGGGAAGAACAGTGAATTCTCCTGCCTTGATCCCTTCTCCGACGATGGTCTCCGTCTTGGCAACTGCCTTAAACCCTTCCAAGAGCGTTTTGATCAGATCGGTAGCCTCCATGATGATTCACCTCCTCTTCAAGATTTCCTTCTCCCTTTTTCCTGCAGAAGAAGGAAGACCCATCTTTTTAAATGGTGGAAAAACGTCTTTGGAGAGATTGTGGCCTCGCCTGAAAGTCGATTCTCTCCCAAAAAATTGATGATTAAATAGATCTTTCGATCCTCTCTCCCTGTTTCAAGGGCATTGACTAAGCCGTAAAGCAATCCATTCACCATAGGATCCGAGAAAGAAAGCGTCCCCTCGACCCTCTTGAGCTTCCATTTTCTAAGAAAAGAGAAGACCTCTTTTATATAAATCCATCGCATGGAGAGGCTAACGCTCTTCTTTCTAAAACGAAAAGGAATCGGAAACCCAAGAATTCTTGTGAAAACCCTCCTTTTTTCCCAAACCAAAGAGAGAAATCCATTCCATTTAAGGGAAAGCATGCCTTTCTGAGTCTCCCAAAAGAGTGAAACCGGAACCATTAGCCCCTCTTTTTCTCCACTTTCTGAAGGAACCTTTCTTTAGACACAAGGATACGCTCGTGTTCCCCTTCTGCGACCTTCTCCACCTCGTCATAAGCATCAACCACGAAGAAAAGCCGATTCTTATCCACCTCCTTCAGAAGGGCATGGGCAACAACTCTCATGCCCAAAGGTGTGGGGGAGAGATGCTTTATCTTTACCTGCGTTCCAAGGCTCAATTGATCAGAAGGAATGAACCCTTGGAGTGACTCGATTGCCGCAGCCTCCATAAGTTGCATCAGCCTCGGAGTGGAAAGGACATTAACGTCGATCCTCCCCAACCTGCTCACGAGATCCTCTGCTCCAACTACCATCTCAGATTTTCCAATCAGTCCGGGTACCATCTCTTCTCCATCCTCTCTACTAAGTTTTCAATGTCAAATGTCAACCCTTCGACTCCCCAGCATAAATGCTGGGGCTTGCTCAGGGTTGACCCTGAGCGGCGCTTTTTCACCCCGCCTTCAAAGGCGGGGCTTGGCGCCGCCGAATGGGTCAAAATACAATTTTAGTCATTAAGTTATTCAGTCATTGGGTCACTAAGTGACTTGATAACTAATGACTCAATTACTCCATTTCTACAGATAAAACAATTTGAACTTTGGCATTTTCATCAGAATTCCTGTAGAATTTCTTTGTCATAAATCTTTTCCAATCGCTCTTTATGGGTCGATTCTTCCTGAGCCAGGAGCAAGAGCAATTTCTTGAGCATTGGTTCCGTGACGATCTGTGACGTGGAATGATAGAGCCTCTGGGACTTCTCTTCATTCTTGATCGCCATTCTCAAGAGATCGGCGTAACTCATGTCCGAACGATAGGGCACGTCCTCCATGATCTCGCTCAAACCCAATCCTTTCATCTCCTTCAATTCCGTCTGTTCGATCTTCTTTGGATCAAACCCCTCAAGTTTCTTTTTGTGACCCTCCTCTTCCTTTGCCAGTTCCTCAAAGGTCTTCCTGATTCCAGGATCTGAGCGGTCCGCTGCCATTCGATAAAACGATGCTGCATCGGCCTCCTTCCTGATCGCAAACCTCAGAATCTCATCCAAGCTGTTCAGTCTCATCGCCTTCCTCCTTCTGAAAACTCTTCCTCACCTCAGAAATGACTCTCTTGGCCTCCTCTTCAAAATTCTTAGGAACCATGATCGCCCCCCATCCTTTCTGGGGGAGATAAAGTCCATCGTATGCTGTATCGAGAAAAGATTTGATCAGAAAAGGGATCCCTGCCTCATTCAGCGCGAAAGACACCCTATCCCCTTCAAATCGATTTTCAATAATTCCCGCCTTCACCCATCGGCCCATTTCTTGCCCCTTTTATTTTATTATATAACGAAAAGAAAAGAACCCAAAGAATAAATTTTACCATCCGTACCTTTCCTTGGGGAGAAGGGCCATCGGGCCAAAAAAATAGGTTGAAAAATATTGAGTTGAGAATATAATAGAGTCTCTGGATTCTAAATTGACGCGGGGGAGGAAACATGACGACAAAGAAGTTGGACGAAAAATCTTTTGGAGCCAAAATGAGACAGCTTCGCCAGACAAGGAAGGTCTCCTTCGAACAACTCGCCAACAAAACGGGTTTCTCCCAAAGGTACTTGAAGGAAATTGAGGAGGGAATCGCTATCCCTCCTGTCTCTGCGGTCATCCAGATCGCAAAGGCCCTATCTGTCGATTCGGGCTCCTTCCTCTCTGCCGAAGAGCAGGAGGCCTCACAAAGAAGAAGGAGGGAAAGCTTTTTTAAGAGAACTCAGGCTTACTCTTATAAAACCCTCACTCCAGATGCAGAGCAGAAACACATGAAGGCCTTCCTCGTCACCATCGATCCTAAACAGGATCATCGAATGGTAGAGTATCGGCATGAGGGGGAGGAGTTCGTTTATGTTCTAAAAGGGCATATCGAGGTGAGGGTGGGCGAAAATGAAAATCTCCTTAAAAAAGGGGAAACGCTTCACTTCGATTCGGGAATCACCCACAAACTTCGTAATCTCAGCGATGAAGAGGCCAAGCTCCTCGTCGTGATCTATACCCCCTGACCCCAACTACGTTGGGAATTTCAAATGACAAAATCCAAAGTTCAAATTTGATTTTTGAATTTGGAATTTGAAATTCATTTGACATTTGGGTTTTGACATTTGAACTTTAAGCCTAACCTATTCTCTCCAGTTTCGGGGCACTCCCGCATTGGAGGCTTTTCGGTCTAAGTCGCTCAGTTGATTTTCGAAATACCGGATTGCGTTGTTAACCCGATTCAGTTCGGTGCGCGACCCTTGACTCTCATACCTTGCCTTTAACTTTTTCAACTCGGCCAAGTTTCGATTATAGAACCGGAATTGGCCAACCCAGTAGTCCCTGCCATAACCGCCTGGTCGATCGGGCGATGCAGTGCCCTTCATCGAGTAGAGAATCATTTTTGAGTTGATGGAATCAAGAACCACCTTGAACTTATTTAGGAAGGAGTTCCCCAAAAGCCCATCTTGACCGGAGGGCATGTTGTAGATCACTGCTTCGACATTCTCCACTGTGGCGTTTCCTACCTTCACAGATTTTAATGTCACCAGCGGAGTGAGAATGACTCCACTCACCGTCGTTCCCGGTATAAACGGGGTGCTTTCGTCAATCGTCACTCCCAAATCCCGGGCGGTCTGTTGGTTGATCAAAATAAAACTTGCCCCTGAATCCACGACCAAACGTCTCCGCACCCTTTCATTCAGGATAACCTCTGCCAGCCACAATTCATGTCTTCTCAGAAGGTCTATCTCAAATTCCTTTAACTCAGAGGTCGTCGGAGCAGGAAGCGTTGTTGATCGTTCGATCTTCTTTTCTCTGGTTTCGGGAGTGGAGATCTCTCTGGGGGTTTTCTGCATTTCTGCATCTGGACGATATTTCTCCGGAACCTTGGAAAGATCATCAGCAAAGTGAAGCGTCCCCTTCTCATCCACCCACTTATACATCTCCCCAAAGGCAGGGCACGAAAAAACCAGTAGGATCCCAATGTAATAAAAGATCACCTTCATTCTCTCACTCCAATCTTGAGATAAAAAACATTTTACTTGGTGGCGATGAGGATGTCAATTGCTGTTATCATCCTCTTCTGTTATAATTTTTTCAAATATTTTCGAAAAGAAAGGAGATTTTTATGGGGACGACATTGGAAAATTTGAAGGAGGCATTTGCAGGGGAATCCCAAGCGAATCGAAGATATCTCGCCTTTGCGAGGAAGGCAGAAGAAGAAGGGTACCGGCAGGTCGCCAAACTCTTCCGGGCTGCTGCTGAGGCCGAAACGGTCCATGCCCATAACCACCTACGGGTATTGAAAGGAATCAGCTCTACAAAAGAGAATATCGAAGAGGCCATTGGCGGCGAAACCCATGAGTTCAAGAAGATGTACCCGGAGATGATCCAAAAGGCAAAGGCCGAAAAGGACAACGAGGCCTATCAGACCTTCCACTTTGCCAATGAAGTTGAAAAGATCCATGCTGCTCTCTACTCAAAGGCGTTGGAAAATTTGGGTAAGAACGAGGAGGCCGATTATTACGTCTGTCCCGTCTGTGGTAACACCGTGGAAAAGGCGGCCCCCGAAAAGTGCCCGATCTGCGGCGCTCCAGGAAAGAGATTTATCAAGATCACTTAATCCCCGTAAAATTGCCTATGGTAAATAGGTTAGGAAGCCCCGTTTGTATAGAGTCAGAGGGTGAAGGCTATGACGTTTCAACAAGAACGACCTTCCCTATCAACGAACCGGGCATCTTGGCCCTAACCTTTAAACGAGAACCCTCTGTTTTTTTGGCGGTAGAATAAATAGTACATGGGGACCTACTATCTCCATCCCGATTCCATTCGAAGACTCTTTGATAACATCGCCCCCACCTACGATT
>CAZFJD010000130.1:2095-9213 GCA_964518775.1 uncultured Syntrophaceae bacterium | reverse complement strand
TTCGATATTGCCGGATTGGGTAAGGGAGCGAGTAAAGGTGAAGGCCTGGGGAATCAGTTTCTCGATCACATTCGAACTGTGGATGCGATTGCTCATACCGTTCGTTGCTTTGACAACAAAAACGTCGCCCATGACTTCGACTCCCTCGATCCGGTGAGAGATATTGAGGTGGTCAATACCGAGTTGATCCTCGCAGACCTTCAGGTGCTGGAGAGGAGAATGGCGAAAGCAGAGAAGCTCCATAGGGTGGGTGGAAAGGAGGCGGCCTTGGAGTTGGATGTCTACCGAGAGGTTCAGGCCCTCCTGAACCGAGGTCAAGTCGCAAGCAAGCTCCATCTATTAGGAGAACGTCAGGCCATTTTTTCAGATATCCACCTTCTGACAGCGAAACCTGTTTTCTATGTGGCCAACGTGGATCAAAAGGAGCTGAGAGGAGAAGGACTCTGTTTGAAGGTGATGCTGGATTGGGCAGAGGGAGAAGGAAGTAAAGTCGTTGTCATCTGTGGCGATCTGGAGGCAGAGATTGCGGAGTTAGAAGAAGAGGAGAGGGAGGAGTTCAGGAGAGAGCTTGGCTTGGAGGGTTCAAGCTTGGAACGATTAATACGGGTGGGTTATGATATCCTGGACCTCGTCACTTTTTATACGACCGTCAGTGCTGAACTAAGGGCTTGGACCGTTTCGAAGGGGACGCCGGCTCCTAAGGCCGCAGGAAAGATCCACAGCGATATGGAAAGAGGATTTATTCGTGCAGAGGTCATCTCTTATGCTGATTTCTTAGCGTGTGGTTCTGAACATTCTGGAAGAGAGAAAGGGCTGCTCCGGTCAGAGGGAAAAGACTATTTCATACAGGACGGAGATATCGTCCATTTCCGCTTTCATGTATAGTATAATGGTCTGAAAATAGGGTCTAAAGTTCAAGGGTTAGGGTGAACCTGCCTGCGGCAGGCAGGGGTTACGCAAATGTCTTAAAACTTTTACCCTTACCCCTTGACGTTAAACGATACGGGCTTCCTAACCTTAACCAAAAGACTATTTCCATGATCCATGGGTGCTGAACTGGCATAAGTGGCATTTGTGAGGGATAGATGATCCTGGGAGTGCTTCGTTATATTTTCTATATGGTCCCCGTTTTCTGGTCTTTCATCAAAGATCTGATATGGGAGGATCTCTCCTTGGGAGAGATCAAAACGAACTATCTTTTTGGGAAGGCCAATGCCTTCGACCGGACCAATCTTCTGGAGAAATCAGTGAAGGTTTACGAAGAAATATTGAAGGCAGATCCGAACAGCATCCCCGTTTTTCTAAACCTGGGAGGGCTCTATTATCGCAGGGCGATGTTTGAAGAGGCTATTCCCTATTACGAGAGGGTGATCCGGGCAAATCCAAAACATTACCAGGGACACTACTGGTTAGCTATGTGTTACTGGAAGTTAGAGCGCTATTACGCTGCGATCAATACCTTAGAGGAGGTCATTGAGTCCCTGCCCACCTTTAAAGATGCTCTCAACTTGATCGGCGAATGCTACGAACAGATTGGAGAAGGGGCAAAGGCAGAACACTATTACCTCAAAGCCATCGGTGCAGATCCCGATGGAATCATTATCCATGGAGGCCTTTTGGGTGGAGCAGCCCGTGACAAGAAGACGGAGGAGAGAATAAAACACTAAGGGGGGAAGAGTCTTGGAAGAGAAGAGAGAAAGGGAATGGAGAACGATCCTCTGTCCAGGAGGGAACGGGAGACACTTAGTGATGTGTGAATGGGATATTGTCTCGGAGAAGGGCAGAATCTTAAAAAGAGCCCTTAGACAGATCGATTGTACGAATCCTCAATTGGCAGATTATGGAGGAGCGGATTGCAACTGGGAGTGCGAGGAAGTGATCATGAAGAGGGAGAGTTGACCGGAAAATGGCTCCCCGGGTGGTTTCACCTCAACCCTTTTTCTCGTCTGGTTTCTTCTTGGCGGAGAGGAATTTCGCCTCATCCATCACCCGTGGGGAGATACCGCGAAATCCTCCTAAGCTTTCGTCGGGTGGCAGTAGAATCCAGGCGATCCCCAACTCCTCATCGATCTTGACAATCTGATCGCCAGGCTCGAGCTTTTTCATGGTATCAAGTCTAACGAAACAGGGGAGATGATTTCAAGAGACCAGATGATCACCCGCAACTCAAAGAACGAGATCTCGACTTCCTCGTTGAAGAGGGGGTCAAGAAGGCCATTCACGATCATCTCATATTTTCAGACGGAGCAGAATAGGAAAGGGAGATGGATTCAGGAGAGCGATTTCGGAGAATTCGCCGTATCCTCATTTATACACTCTTTCTGAACTGGGGAGTGGCCGCAGCAAAACTATTTTATGGTTGGGTGATCCATTCCGCCAGTATGACAGCGGATGGGTTCCATTCGTTTTCAGACGGTTCTTCCAATATCATGGGCCTTTTTGGGATTTGGATTGCCTCAAGGCCTGTCGATGAGACTCACCCTTATGGCCACAAGAAGTTTGAAACCCTCACCTCTGTGGGGATCTCGGCCCTCCTTTTCATTGTTTGTCTTAATGTGGTGAGAGAAGGGGTGCTTCGTTTTCTCCATCCTGTCACTCCAAAGGTCAATCTCAGCAGTTTTTTGGTCATGGGAGTCACCATGGCCGTTAACGTTTTCGTGATGAGCTATGAGACCAAAAGAGGGAGGGCTTTGAAGAGCGATATCCTCGTCTCAGATGCCTTGCACAGCCGAGCAGACCTTCTGACCTCCTCCACAGTGATCATCACGCTCATCGCCACGAAATTGGGGTATCCTATTCTCGATCCCATTGCTTCTCTTGTTATTGCGGGATTTATCGGATATGCAGCGTACGACATCCTAAGGGAGAGTTCTCGGGTGCTGAGTGATGGAGTGGCGATTCAAATCGAGGAGATTAAGAGGGTGGTCCTCTTGATCAAAGGGGTCAAGGAGTGTCATCAAATTCGCAGCCGGGGCCGGGCCGACGACATCCACATCGATCTCCATGTCCTCGTCGACCCAGAGATGCACATCCACAAAGCTCACCATTTATCTTACGCGATCGAGAATAAAATCAAAAGAGATTTCCGGGGGGTGACCGATGTGGTGGTCCATATGGAGCCCATGGAGGTGGAGAGAGAGGAGATGAAAAGGCGAACGTGAGGGTTATCCTCACATTCGCCTATTTGAGTGACGGAGCTTTCGTCGATCGTATTCCTATTCTGCCTTTTTCTCTTCCCCGGGAGAGGTTTTCTCCTTTTCTATCTCCAATCTCGATTTGATCTCGCTGACGAAATAGACAAGGGCACCTGCACCGATCAGAACGAGGAGGATGGGAACGGTCGCCATCAACCCTTTGACAAACATCGACCACCAGGTGACCAGAAGGATGAGGCCTACAATGATGACGATCACACCAATAATGATCCCTAACACATTAAACACCCTTATCACCTCCTTCGAAGGAATTTGTTGACGATGTGAAAATTAACAAAAGCTTCGGCAGAAGTCAAGGTTTATTTCGATGCGAAATTCTCTTGAAAGAGGAGGTTACATTTGATACATTCCATTTCCGTACTTCATAGTTGAGGATGATGCAAAAGTTGTTTAAACTTATGTCAGTGACTGCCCGAGGGGGTAGGAACCAATTTCAACGGTGAAGGAGGGAGAGAAGATGAAGAGTTATTGTCGAGTGTTAAGTCTTATTTTGATTTTACTGGTCCCCATCTTTTGTGTCACATCCGTTGGATGGGGCCAGACGAAGGTGGTGAAGATCGGGTTCATTGGGCCACTGACTGGACCCAATGCAGCCCAAGGGGTGGGGGCGAGGAATGCTTTCGATCTGGCAATTCGAGAGGCGAATGCCTCTGGCAAATTTCCATATAAATTGGAGATGGTTGCCTTAGACGACGCCTCTGATCCCGCCACTGGCGTTGCTGCAGCACTGAGACTGGTCTCTGATCCAGCAGTGGTGGCTGCCAGTGGTCACTGGAATAGCCCTGTGGCCTTAGCGACCATTCATACTTTCCACACCTATAGAATCCCGTTCATCGTCTGGGGTGCGATTCATCCGGACATTACTGGTTTTTATAAATATCCAGGAGTGAATCGTGTGGCACCCACCCTTGTCCAGGAGAACGGTCCCCTTTGCGATTGGGTCATCAGTGAATTGGCGTACAAGAGTTTTAGCATCATTTCTGATACGAGCAGTTATGGTGAGATGAATGTGAAAGCCTTCAGGCCAATGGTAGAAAATAAGGGGGCAAAGATCCTTTCTGTGGATAGTGTGACCGTGGGCACAACAGACTTCAGACCCATTCTGACAAAGATCAAAGGACTCAATCCAGAAGCGGTTTATTTTGGCGGTGTCGTCATGGAAGGAGCCCTCATTCGGGATCAAATGGAGAAGGTAGGTTTGAAAAAAGTGTTCTGCGCTATTTCAGGGATTAAGGATGATAAATTCTTAGAAGTGGCTGGACCTTCTGGGGAAGGGGTTTTGACCATTAAGCCTGGTAAACCGATCGAAAAGCTGGAAGGAGGGACCAGGTTCGTCAAGGCCTACGAAACAGCAGGTTATCGGGAGCCATTTGGGGCTTACGGGCCCAATGCTTATGATTCGGCAGGGATCATCCTGGAGGCCATTTCAAAGGTCGGCCCTGACGATAAGGCGGCGATGGCCAAGTATATTCGCGGCATCAAATACAGGGGTCTGATGGGCGAAACCACCTTTGATGCCACGGGTCAGACGACCAATATCATTGTCAGCCGTTTTGTAGGACAGAGTGGCAAATGGGTTTCGTGGGAAGATTCTGAATACTCCAAAGGCATTCGGAACCTTCCAAAACCATAAAGGTTTAAATTTGAGCCTACCCCTCGGGCACGATATTTAAATTCCGACATATCGGACATCTTTGTAGTTTCGGTTTAAGACCGCTTAGAAAATAAAGTCATAGGTAATGGTTAAGGTAAAGATGCCAGTTTTGTTGTTAGGTTAGGTTCAAGGTCTTGAATTCTACCCATAACCCTTTCCCAAAGACCAAACCGGCTTCCTAACCCTAACCTAAGTACGATTTTTATGACAGAGATCCTACAACAGATGATGAATGCCCTGTTGCTCGGGTGCACCTATACGCTGATTGCCATCGGTTTCAGCCTCTTTTTCGGTGCCCTCAATGTGGTCCATTTCTCCCATGGGGATGTCTGTATCTTAGGCGCCTTTGTCATCCTCATCCTTTACAGTCTGGCAAAGCTCCTTGGACTTCTAACGACCATTCCTCCGATTGTTTCCATTCCTATTTTGATCCTATTGGCGATGACCGTGACCGGCTTGTTTGGCGTCTTTTTTGAGCGAACGGTGATCAAACCTTTCCGATATGCGCCCCTCCTCATGGTATTAGTTGCGACCGTGGCGTTGGGCATTGTCATTCGGGAGGCTGTGCGACTCTCCTTTCCCCATGGAAGCAACCCTCAGATCTTTCCGAGGGTCTTGCCTCAGAAGAGTTTCACTTTGGGTGGGGTTCTCTTTCGAGTCGATAATTTAATGATCTTCGGGATTACTCTCTTTTTGATCTCGTCGATGTTTCTCTTCATCAAACGGACGAGGATGGGAGCGGCGATTCGGGCGGTTTCACAAGATGGAGAGGCGGCGATGATGATAGGAATCAATATGGACCGCACCGTGGCGGCCACCTTTCTTCTGGGTTCTGCCGTTGGAGCTGTAGCTGGAATCCTTATTGGAGCATACAACAACATCATCCGTTTTGATATGGGACTAATGGGCGGGGTGAAGGGTTTTTCCGCTGCTGTGGTGGGAGGTCTGGGCAATGTCTATGGGGCAATCATCGGAGGGCTAATCCTTGGATTCGTTGAAACCTTTGCAGCCGCTTTCATTCCAGGGGGCACTCCCTACACGGATGTCTTTGCCTTTCTTGTGGTCATTTTCTTCCTCATTTTCAGACCCTCCGGCATCCTTGGCGAGAAAGTCTATGAAAAAGTGTAAGGAGTTTGATCGGTAATGGATAAGAAGAGCATCATCAAGGCACTCTTCTTGGTGACGATTGAAATCGCTTTTTTCGTCCTCTTTGTAGCCTTCATGCTCACACATCATACTGGCAAGACCGTGGCCTTTCTGCTCTTTTTTATCTTCTTGGGAATCCTTTTCAAGCAATGGGAGAACGCCCGACTTGCCTTGGTCGGACTATTTGAAGAGATGAAGATCCTCGCCGGAGTGGTCTTCATATTGATGTTGCTCGCCGTCCCCTTTGTTTTTCAATCGAGCCCTTATCTGATTCATATCTGTGTGATGGCCGGGCTCTATGCCATTTTGGCACTCGGTCTTAACTTTCAATTGGGCAGCACCAACGTCGTCAATTTTGCAACTGCCGCTTCCTATGGGATTGGAGCCTATACCTCTGCTCTCCTTGCTGTGCACTACCACCTCTCCTTCTGGCCGGGGATTGTCATCGGTGGGAGCGTTGCTTCTCTTTTTGGTCTTCTTTTAGGCATCCCTTGTATGAAGACAAAGGATTACTACCTTTCCTTAGTGACGATCGCGTTCGGCTTAATCGTCTATGTCCTCCTGATCAATTTCTCCTGGACGGGCGGCCCAAATGGCATTCCCAACATCCCTGCTCCATCCCTTGCCGGTCACTCTTTTAGGGAGCCTTTGAACTTCCTTGGATTCAGTCTTCCATTTCAATCGAATTTTTTCTACCTCATCTTTCTTCTGGTCGGAGGCGCCCTTTTCGTTGCCCATCGGCTTCATCACTCTCGGGTGGGATTAACTTGGAATGCCATTCGGGAGGACGAGATTGCCGCGCGATGTCAGGGGATCGACGTGACTTGGTATAAGATCCTGGCCTTCTGTATCGATGCCTTCTTCGGAGGAGTGGCGGGAACCGTCTATGCCCATTATATCGGTTTCATCTCCCCTGAGAATTTTGCCTTTATTGTTTCGGTGGTGGTTGTGACCATGGTGATTTTGGGAGGGATGGATAATGTCTTTGGAGTGGTCATTGGCGCCATCCTTTTGACCGTGCTTCCAGAAAAGTTTCGCGCCTTTGAGGATCTTCGGCTTCTCATCTACGGAGTCATCGTTGTCACGATGCTGATGTTTCGGCC
>CAZFJD010000130.1:0-1995 GCA_964518775.1 uncultured Syntrophaceae bacterium | reverse complement strand
GATTTTCATATGGTTGAGGGCGAGGTCGTGGGACTGATCGGTCCAAACGGATCCGGAAAGACAACCTTTTTCAACCTCCTTACTGGAATTTATCGACCGACAGGTGGTTTCATCCGATATCAAGGCGAGAATTTGGTAGGGCTTCCTGCCTTTAAGATCGCCAAGAGAGGGATTGCCCGTACGTTCCAGAACAATCGGCTCTTTCTTAACCTGAGCGTGCTCGATAATATTCTCATTGGGATGCATCCCCATCAGAGCTCCAATTGGTTTGATGCGATCTTCTGGAGGCGATATACCGAAAGAGAACTTCGAACCGGAGTGGAGAAGGGTTTGGCATTGCTGGATCAATTCGGTCAAGATCTGGCCGAGAACTGTTACCGACGTGCCGCGGATCTGCCCCAAGCTGATCGAAGAAGAGTGGAGATCTGCAGGGCATTGGCGTCCAACCCAAAATTGCTGCTTTTGGACGAACCCTCTGCTGGAATGTCACCTGAGGAAACAGAAGTGCTGATGGGGGACATCCGTAAGGTGAGAGAGAGAGTGAAAGGGATTGGAATGGTCATCATTGAACACGATATGATGGTGATTAAAGGAGTGGCTGAGCGAGTGGTCGTGCTCAACTACGGTCGCAAGATTGCGGAAGGAACGTTTGACGAGATCTCCAATAACGAGGAGGTGCTGGAGGCCTATCTCGGGAGGGAAGAGAAAGATGTTGCGGCTTGAGGCGATTTCCACTCAATACAGTGGCGTCCCAGTCCTTCGAAAAGTGACCATGGAGATTGAAAAAGGAGGCCTCATCTGTTTACTGGGGAGCAATGGGGCGGGGAAGACCACCACACTCAAAGCCATTCTGAGATTGATTCCAATTATTGCAGGCTCGATCTTCTTGGAGGGAGAGTCGATTCATCGATGGAAAACCCATCGGATTATTGAAGCAGGGATTAGCGTCGTGCCAGAGGGAAGAAGGCTCTTTCCAAAGATGACTGTGCTTGAGAATCTGAGACTCGGCGCCTTTGCGACCCTGGATGAGACGGAGATGGACAAAAGGCTGGACGCCGTATTTCAATTGTTCCCCCGTCTTAAAGAGAGGCTTGATCAGTTAGCAGGTACCCTGAGCGGTGGGGAGCAGGGCATGGCTGCGATTGCGAGAGGAATGATGGGAAGACCGAAAGTTCTTCTTTTGGATGAGCCTTCGTTGGGACTCGCTCCAGTTTTAGTGGATGAGTTCTTCAAGGCGATTAAAAGAATCAATCAAGAAGGGACAACGATTTTACTGATCGAACAGAATGCAAAGAAAGCCCTTTCGATCGCGTCAAAGGGCTATGTCCTCCAAAAGGGCCAGATCGTTGTTAGAGGAAGCCGGAGCGAACTTTACTCAAGCGACCTCATCAAAAAAGCCTATTTGAGAGGGTAAAGCGAAGGCCCTTTCTGTTACCCTGATTCAGGTTTTTAACTACGCTCTCTCCTCCTCATCTTCCTCAAGTTTTTTCTTGACAAAGAATCGTAGTTTGATATCTTACATTTGCATATTTTAAAAATAAATTTGTAAAATGTGACAATGTCAATTAATCAATCTCTTGCCCACGGCCTGGATATCCTTTCGCTCTATGATTCTTCTCGACCGATTTTCACTGTCTCTGAGATATCTAAAAAACTCAAATTTAGCCAGAGTAAAGCCTATCGCCTTGTGAGAACTTTGGTTAAATATGGTCTCCTTCAGGAAGATCATGGAACGGCCAGGTATACACTGGGTTCCAATGCGCTACGATTGGGTCTCTTAGCTCAGCAGCAATTTAACATTTCTGTTATCGCTCGGCCATTTATGAGGGAACTATCTGCACTTACAAAAGAAACCGTTCTTTTAACCGCGGTTAATGGGACCAAGGGAATTGTCCTCGAAAGAGTGGAAAGTGAAGAGCCAATCCGGTTTTCAGTATTTCAGCCAGGGGCAACCATTCCCTTGCATGCCGGAGCTTCAAGCAAGATTTTGATGGC